>JAHFQI010000206.1 GCA_023259355.1 Comamonadaceae bacterium | reverse complement strand
CAAAAAGACCTTCGTGACTATGCAAAACGTCATCCAGCCGTGTTTGAAGATCCTGCGGCGACTTGGATTTGCCGATTACTTCACGCGTCAGATGGATCTTGTCACGCAGGGCATCGCGGTCGAGTTCCACGAAATGCCGGTCAATGGAAATGGCGACAAGGGTCCCCAGGCCGATCAGCACGAGCCCGGAAGCCAAAGTAAAAAAGACCGTCAGCCGAGTCGTCAGCGAGTACCGGGCTTTCACGCGTTCTCCTGCGGGGCCTCAAGCACATACCCCATGCCCCGCACCGTCTGGATCAGCTTGGCGTCATAGGCATCATCAATCTTGGCCCGAAGCCTGCGCATCGCCACCTCGATCACATTGGAATCGCTGTCGAAATTCATGTCCCACACCTGCGAGGCGATAAGGGAGCGCGGCAGGACTTCCCCGCGGCGGCGCATCAGCAGCTCCAGGAGCCCGAATTCCTTGGCCGTGAGGTCGATGCGCTTGCCCGATCGGCTGACGCGTCGGCGCAGAAGGTCCAGTTCCAGATCGGCCACCTGCAGCACGGTCACCTCCGTGCCACTGCGCCCGCGCCGCAGGATGGTGCGCACGCGCGCCAGCAGTTCGGCGAACGAGAACGGTTTGACCAGATAGTCGTCGGCGCCCAGTTCCAGGCCCTTCACCCGGTCTTGCACTTGATCCTTCGCCGTGAGGAACAGCACGGGCATCTCTTGGCCATGGCGGCGCAGATTGGTGAGCACCTGCCATCCGTCCATCCCGGGAAGCATCACATCCAGGATCACCAGGTCGTAGTCGCCTTCCTGGGCCAGGTGCAGCCCATCCACTCCGTTGTGGACCAGATCGGCATTGAAGCCAGCCTCGCGCAACCCTTGGCGCAGGTATTCGCCGGTTTTGATTTCATCCTCGACGATCAATATCTTCATCGGATCTCCCTGGCACCGTGTGTTGCGGCAAGTGTGCCCGCAGATCGTTGGCCTTCTTCTACATGACCAAAATGTAATGAAGCCGTTATGCCTTCGGCAGCCATCGGCTCACACAATGACTTAAGTCAAAAACGCATGGTAAATCTATGAAAAATCCCTGGCTTTCACGACCTTCCTCAAGCCGCTGGCTGGCCGCCGCGCTAATGGTGCCGTCCCTGGCATTCGCACAGATGCCAGAGGACGAAACCGCGAAGGTGAACTATCAGCTTTCGTACCGACCGACCCTCTCAGGCTACGAGGCCTATAAGGAGCAGTCCGTGCAGTCCTGGAAGGACGCCAACGACAAGGTGGGCGAGATCGGAGGATGGCGCGCCTATGCCAAGGAGATGCGCCAGACGGCACCCGCTACCGGACAGGACCAGCCGGCCCAGGGCCATGATGCGCACAACGGAGGTAAACAATGAGCCGCCCATTGCGCATGCCCCGTGCCAAGCTCGTGATCGCCGTGGCCGCTGTCGCGGTGTTGTCTGGCTGCGCCAGCGTGAATCTGGAGCAGAACCTGTCCAGCGCCAACGCGGCGGCAAGCAGTTTCACGGACGGCCAACTCACCCTGGCCCGGGACCAGAACGAGCGTGACGCCTTGCGCCAGCGCGCTTCGGATCTGCTGAGCAAGCCGCTCGGGCAGCAGGATGCCGTGCAACTCGCGCTGGTCAACAGCCCGTCCATGCAGGCCATCGTGGCCCAAAGCTGGGCGGCCGCTTCCACGGCAGCGCAGTCCGGCCGCATGGCCAACCCCATTTTGAGCCTGGAGCGCGTGCGCCTGGGCGACGAAACAGAGATCGGGCGGCTGCTGTCCTTCGGACTGCTGGACCTGTTGACCTTGCCCACGCGCAAAGGCATCGCCGAGCGGCGCATCAAGCAGACCCAGTTGCGCCTGAGCAGCGACGTGGTGGGCCAAGTGACGCTGGTGCGCCAGGCCTGGGTACGCGCGGTCGCGGCCCAACAAACGCTGGCCTACACCCAGCAGGTTTTCGCCAGCGCCCAGGCCAGTTCCGAACTGGCCAAGCGCCTGCAGGCGCTTGGCAACTTCAACAAGCTCGACCGTGCACGCCAGCAAGCGTTCTATGCCGACACCGCAACCCAGCTGGCCAGCGCGCAGCACCAGGTCACGGCGGCTCGTGAGGAGCTGGTCCGGCTGCTTGGCCTGGATGACAGCCAGGCTGCCATGCTCAAATTGCCCGAGCGCTTGCCTGCTTTGCCCAAGGAGCCGCTGTCTGGACAGGATGCGGGCCGCCAGGCGTCCCAGGGCCGCCTGGATCTTCAGATCGCGAAGGCGGACTATGAGGCGACGGCTCGCGCCCAAGGCTGGAACACCATCACGACGTTCACGGACATCGAGCTGGGAGTGCGGCGCGATTCGGTCTTTGACGCTGTCGCGAACTCGCACGAGACGCGTCGTGGCTTCGAAATCAGCCTGCAGTTGCCCATCTTCGACTGGGGCGGTATGCGGCGCAGCGCCATGAATGCACAGACCCTGGCCGCAGCCAACCGCCTGGAGGCAACCGCCCGCGCGGCGGGCTCGAACCTTCGCGAGACCTACTCCGCATACCGCACGGCGTATGACATCGCTCGGCACCACCGCGACGAAGTGATTCCCCTGAGAAAAACCATCTCCGAAGAAAATCAGCTTCGCTACAACGGGATGCTGATCAGCGTCTTCGAGTTGCTGGCCGACTCCCGCGACCAGGTGAACTCGGTGATGGCGGCCCTGAACGCCGAGCAGCAGTTCTGGCAGGCGGACGCCGCCCTTCAATCCTCCCTCATCGGCAAGCCCGCCACCGCCGTTGTCTCGGGCGGCGGTGCAGTCTCGGCTGAATCTGGCGCAGGTCACTGATCCCCCAAGGAAACCCATATGAATTCGAGAAGAGATTTTTTCCGCTTTGCAGGCATTGCAGGAGGCGCCGTGGCCGCAGCGAGCGTGAGCCGGGTGGCGATGGCGGCTCTGCCAGAGCCGGTGTTCCAGACGAGTCCAGGCACCATGGCGCCACTGGTGCCCAATTCCGGGCGTCCCTACAACCCCGCGGTCACGCTCAACGGCTGGACGCTGCCCTGGCGCATGAACCAGGGGGTCAAGGAGTTCCATCTGGTGGCCGAACCCGTGGTGCGCGAAATGGCCCCCGGCTTCAAGGCGCATCTCTGGGGGTACAACGGCCAGAGTCCAGGCCCCACCATCGAGGTGGTCGAGGGCGACCGCGTGCGCATTTTCGTGACCAACCGGCTGCCCGAGCACACCAGCATCCACTGGCACGGCCAGCGCCTGCCCAATGGCATGGACGGCGTCTCCGGGTTGACGCAAAAATCGATCCAGCCCGGCAAAACCTGCGTGTATGAGTTCGTGGCCCGCAGGCCCGGAACCTTCATGTATCACCCGCACGCCGACGAAATGACCCAGATGGCCATGGGCATGATGGGCATGTGGGTGACCCATCCCAAAGCCAAGCATCCCATGATCGACGAGGTTGATCGCGACTTCTGCTTCCTGCTCAACGCCTACGACATCGATCCTGGCAGCTACACGCCCAAGATCATGACGATGCTGGACTTCAACCTGTGGAGCTGGAACAGCCGCATCTTCCCGGGCATCGATTCGCTCAATGTCCGCCTGGGCGACAAGGTGCGCATTCGCGTGGGCAACTTGACGATGACCAACCACCCTATGCACTTGCATGGGCATGAGTTCACCGTCACGGGCACCGATGGTGGGCCCACGCCCAAGGGCAGCCGATGGCCCGAGGTCACGGCCGACGTCGCCGTCGGACAAATGCGGCAAATCGAGTTTCTCGCCGATGAAGAGGGGGATTGGGCCTTTCATTGCCACAAGAGCCACCACACCATGAACGCGATGGGGCACGCCATTCCCACCATGATCGGCGTGGACCATCGGGGCGTTGCCAAGAAAATAAATAACCTCATCCCCGACTACATGGTCATGGGCGAGCGCGGCATGGCCGACATGGGCGAAATGGAAATGCCGCTGCCCGACAACACGGTGCCGATGATGACCGGAGAGGGGCCGTTCGGCGGGGTGGAGATGGGCGGCATGTTCAGCGTGTTGAAGGTTCGCAGGGACCAGAAGCGCGGCGACTACAAGGACCCGGGCTGGTTCAAGCATCCTGCCGGCACTGTCGCCTATGAATACGAAGGCCCGCTGGCCGAACCCGCGCGCTTCAAGTCCGAGGGAGGCCAATCGATGCCGCTTGCCTCCAAGGCCAACAAACCCATGGAAGTCCAGATTCGAAAGCCCGCTGGACGCGCCGAGCACTGAATCCCACCCACATTGAAAGGATAGAAATGAAACCCACAACCACCCGACGCATCGCCACGCTGATCCTGCTCGCGGCCTCCGGCACCACTTTCGCGGGCGCCGGCGCGTCAGGGCATGCCCACGGCCAGGACGCCTCCGCGATCGGCACGCCGGGAGACCCCGCCAAAGCCAATCGAACCGTCAACGTGGACATGACCGACGCCATGCGCTTCGCGCCAGCCAACATCAACGCCAAACAAGGCGAGACGATCCGTTTCGTTGTCAAGAATTCCGGCCAGGTCAAACACGAGTTCGTGCTTGGCACCGCCAACGAGCTCAAAGAGCACTACGAGTTGATGAAGAGGTTTCCGGAGATGGAACACTCGGACCCGAACATGGTCACGGTCGCTCCTGGCCGAACCGGGGAAGTGGTCTGGAAGTTCACCAAGGCTGGCAAAGTGGACTTCGCCTGTTTGCAGCCAGGCCACTATGACGCCGGGATGAAGGGGGCCGTCGCTGTGAGATCGTCCAAATCAGCCCAGGGGGCAATCTCCGAAGCGCATTCGGGCCATCCGCACTGATCGATCCAGCCACCATCAAACTACCAGGAAATACATCATGAAAAAAATCCACTCCGCTGCATTGATCGTCAGTTTGATCGCCGCATTGGGCTCGCCGATCGGCGCCATGGCGCAGGCCAACGGCCAGGCTGTCGCCATAAAGGCGGCTGAACCAGCCGACCTCAGCGATGGCGAAGTCAAGAAAATCGACAAGGACGCCGGCAAGATCACCCTCAAACACGGCGACATCAAAAACCTGGACATGCCCGGCATGACCATGGTCTTTGGGGTCAAAGACAAGTCGCTGCTCGACACGGTGAAAGCGGGCGACAAGGTGAAATTCAAGGCAACAAGTGAATCGGGCAAGCTCTTCGTCACGGAAATTCACGGCGGCAAGTAACGAGCCTCGCGGCGCGCCCTCGAATTGAACTCCGAAAGCGCAGCGTTTGGGGCGCGCAATCACCACGCCAATCCGGTGAAAGCCACATCCACAGATTGGCTGGATTAGGGACTCGGTTCTTTTGGGCTTACACCGATAGTCATTGTCGGCCGTGAGCTCAATGCTTGTGGCCGTGCTTTCGCAAGCCGCTACCGGCATGAGCGCCTTTCACATGGCCTTCGCGTTCATGCGATGCGGCAGGGCTTTTCGCGATCTCGGTCAGCTCATGAAGGATGCCGCAATGCTGGGCGTCTTGTCCGCCCAGGCAGGTTTCTCTCAAGGCTTTGAGTTGCTTTTCAAGTTGGCGCAACTCTCGGATGCGCTCGGCCACATGCCCGATGTGCTCATCCAGCAAGGCGTTGACCTCACCGCAGTTCTCGGTGGGCGCGTCCTTGAACCGCAGCAGGACTCGAATTTCATCCAAGGTCATGTCGAGTCCTCGGCAATGGCGGATGAAAGAAAGCCTCTCGGCATGCGCTTGCCCATAGATGCGGTAGTTGCCTTCGCTGCGCACGGGCTCGGCCAGCAAGCCTTCGCGCCCGTAATAGCGGATGGTCTCCATGCCGGTGTTGGTCAGGCTGGCAAGTTCTCCGATCTTCATGGGCACCTCCTGAAAAAGGCCCTTCGCAAAACGATCTTC
>JAHFQI010000044.1 GCA_023259355.1 Comamonadaceae bacterium | reverse complement strand
AGCTCGTTCCGACTGATGATGAAAGCGGAGGCATGGCCACCGTTCGTGGTCTTGACCTCAATGAAACGGTGCTCGCCGGGCCGCTCGTGCGAGAGGATGTCGTAGCCGATCCCGTCGCCAAGCCGATCTGAGACCCAGTCCAACTGCTGGAAAAGCTCCGGATACCCCGCGTCGATGAGTCGCCGCTGCTCGAACCCGATGACCCACTGCTCACCGGCGCGACCAAGATTTCGGTTGGCTTCATCACGCTGGGCCCAGTTCGTTTTGCGGGGAAGTCTGACCTTAGACCCCTCTTTCGCTAGCTGCACCACCGTTTCGACGGCAGGCGGTTCGACCAAGGAGGCATGAAAGGCCTGCTGGTCAGGCGTCTTGACATCCTCCATCGCGTCCACAACCTGGGATACCAGGCTCGGCCGATCCAGGACGAACTGCTGGACCGCCTGCCGCAACAGAAGTTGAGCGTTGCTACGAGGCTTATAGCCACGGATGAAAGGCAGCTCCAGGTCGTGCAAAACGGCGCTGATATTTTGATACTTCAGCTCAACCGAACCTTTGCTGCGCCCGCGCAGCTGCTGGCGAAGCTGCGCATTGAACTCCGTCTTGATGTAGCGCTGCTGCGCAGCCTCCATTTGGAGCATCTCGAAGTACGAAGCGACCGTGGCCTGCACCTCGTCCGAGGTCCAGTCCTCACCGATACGCACGACATCGAAGCCGAGATGCTGCAACTTGGGAACGACGGTGGCCTCCCCACCGGAAAAATCAGCCGGCTTGAGCGGCCCCTCGTCAGGAAATTGATAACCAAACGCGGCCCCGACGATGGCTTTGGAGTCGCACAGCTGCCCTGTTTTTCCATCGCGCACCAGAAAGTCACGGGACTTTCCAAACCCGTATCGCGCCAGAAATGTCGTCCGGCCCAGCCGAGAAAACTCATCCAATGCGGCCTGAATGGCCGCTGGACTTTGGAGGCGCGAGAGTTCAACAGCCATCAGGGTTTTAGACATCCGTTTCAGCGGAACAAACATCGGTGCAGAGGCAATGGATCACAGTAAAAGAGATGACCGAATCGCGCACATGAAACACTTTATGTTACAACGGCCTTCTGTCACACTTGCTGCGGTTCGCTTGGCCTTCATTGGAAACGCCTGTACTCGACTCCTTTCGCGCACGTGCTCGGCGCATCGCCGCCGAGGGTCGAATTGTTTCCGTCGACGTCGAAGCCCACCCTGAAAAGGACGACCAGATCTTCGCCGTCGGCGCCGTCAGGTCCGACGGACAGGACACCTTCCGCAGCACCTGTTCCCCAGCCAAAGCAGCGTCAGTAGCGACAGCCCTCAACAGCTTTGCCCGTGACGGTCAAGTACTGCTGGGCCATAACCTCAAGCGCCACGACATTCCTCTGATGCGCGCCCAGCTGCCGCAGTTGGAGTGCCTGCAATGGCCCGTGCTGGACACGCTCGAGTTGTCCGCCCTCGCCTTCCCTAGCAACCCCTATCACCGACTGGTGAAAGGCTACAAGCTGCTCTCGGACGAGCGCAACAACCCCACCAAAGACGCCCGGGTCGCACTCAACGTGTTCGAAGAGGCCGTCGAAGCCCTACTGGAGACGAACGATCAAGAGCCCTGGTGGCTCACCGTGCTGCACTTCCTGCTGCGCAACGACGAAAGCATGGCGACATTGCTGGCCCAGGTGCGCGAGGAGACCACACCCGCTCGCGAGGCGATCGGCCCCATCGTTGCCAGCCGGTTTGCGGATCGTTGCTGCGCCACCCGTCTGGAGGCACTGGTTGCCGAAATCGTGACGTCCTTCGACGGCCACGACCCTTGGTCGGTCGCGTTTGCCCTGGGCTGGATCCGCGTTGCGGGAGGCAACTCCACCCTCCCCCACTGGGTGTTCCACGAACTTCCCGCCGTGAGGCAATTGATCGCAGAGCTACGAGAGATCGACTGCGGTCAGACCAACTGTCCCTACTGCCGCGAGAACCACAACCCCGAAGCGCTGCTGTCCTCCTTGTTCGGCAAGCCAAGCTTCCGGGCACAGCCGACGACCACCGACGGCTCATCGCTGCAACGCGCAATCGTCAGTGCTGGGCTAACGCGCGAGAGCCTGTTGGCCGTCCTGCCAACCGGCGGCGGCAAATCCATTTGCTACCAACTCCCTGCCCTCGTCCACTACCGCCGCTCAGGCCGGCTGACCATCGTCATCTCGCCGCTGCAGTCGCTGATGCGCGACCAGGTGGACAATCTGATGAAGGCCGACATCCAGTGCGCGGCGACCGTCAACGGAATGCTGACCCCACTGGAACGGCGTGATGTGCTGGACCGCATTCGCCTCGGTGACGTCGGCATCGTGCTCGTCTCACCCGAGCAGTTCCGAAGCAAAACCTTTGTTGAAGCCATCCGTGTTCGGGAGATCGCGGCCTGGGTCTTCGACGAAGCCCACTGTCTCTCCAAGTGGGGCCACGACTTTCGCACGGACTATCTGTACGTCTCGCGCTTCATCCGGGAACAATTTCCCGGACAGGCACCGATCGCCTGCTTCACCGCCACCGCCAAGCCGGACGTCATCGAGGACCTGTGCGACCACTTTCAGGAAGGCCTTCAGGTCGAACTGAAGACATTCCTCGGCGGCCACGAGCGCACGAACCTGTCCTATGCCGTTGTACCCACCTCGGGAGGCGAGAAGCCACAGCGCATCGTGGAACTGCTGCGAGATGGCTTACGGCGCGAAGATGCCGCCGTGGTCTTCTGCGCCACACGCAGGAGCGCGGAGACCATCGCACAGATCGTCACGCAACAAGGCGTGGCGTGCGCCTGTTATCACGGTGGTCTTTCCGCCGATCTGCGCAAGGAGACGCAGCGTCGCTTTCTCGACGGCGAACTGCAGGTGATCGCCGCCACCAATGCCTTCGGCATGGGGGTGGACAAGCCCAATGTCCGGCTGGTGATCCACGCCGAAATCCCCGGCTCGCTGGAGAACTACCTTCAAGAGGCCGGCAGAGCTGGGCGCGATGGGAACGAAGCCAAATGCGTCCTGTTGTTCGACCCGAAGGACGTGGAGACCCAATTCCGCCTCTCCTCCACGTCTCAGTTGTCCCAGCGAGACTTCATCGGACTGCTCCGCGCCTTGCGATTCCAGGCCAAGAAGCTGGGCAAAGGTGAGATCGTCATCTCTGCAAAAGAACTGCTTGCGCAAAGCGTCGGTACCAGCATCGAGCTCGATGCCCCTGACGCATCGACCAAGGTCACCACCGCTTTGTCGTGGCTGGAGCGCCACGGCTTCTTGACGCGCAATGAGAACGCCACCAAAGTCTTCCCTGCAAGTCTTCGGGTGACCTCACTGCAGGAGGCCAAGGAACGCATCGCCAAGGCGGATTTCTCTGCCAATGTGCGGCAGAAATTCCTCGCCGTCGCCACAGCCTTGTTCCGCTCCGAGACCCCTGAGGGGCTGAGCACCGACGAGCTCATGCTCGATGCGGGCATCCGACCTGAGGAATGCTTCCGCATCGTGCACCAGTTGGCCAAGCTGGGCATCCTGGTCAACGATCTCGGACTGACGGTGCGCTTGATGCGTGGCGTCAGGGGCGCGTCCGTCTCCCGTCTGGAATATCTGAGTGCCATGGAGAAGGAGCTGGTCGAACTCATGGCGGAGAACGCCCCAGACGCCGACCAGGACGATGCGCAACAACATCTGAATCTTCGAGCGGTCTGCACCGAACTGCGCAGCCGTCTGAACCTCGACGACGAGAAGGGGCATCTCGATCCTACGCAGGTCCGAGCCTGCTTGCGATCCATGGCCGACGGATTCGGCTCTGGTAACGACAAACGCAGCATGATCCAGCTGCAGTCACTGGGTGATGACACCCTGCGCGTTACCTTGCGTCGCCCTTGGTCTCAGATTCGCAGAATCTGCGAGCTGCGCCGTGCCGTTGCCCAAGTCACCCTCACGCGGCTACTTGCAGAGGTCCCAGACGGAGTCAAAGGCGCATGCCTGGTGGAGTGCAAGGCCCAGGCACTGATCGATGCACTGTCCGACGACCTCGTTCTCAAGACCCAGCTGCGCGAGCCCGACGTAGCGCTGGAGAATGCGCTGCTCTACCTTCACCAGACCCGTGTGCTCGAGCTGGACAAAGGGCGATCCGTTTTCCGCTCGGCGATGACCATCCAGATGGAAGAGGACACGTCCCGGCGATTCAGTCAAGCCTCGTTCGCGCCCCTGGAAGAGTTCTACAAGGAGCGGACGCTGCAGACGCACGTCATGCACGAGTACGCCAAGCTGGGCGCGGAAGATCCGGCGAAAGCGCTCGACCTGGTCAAAGCGTACTTCACACTGCCGCACAAGCAATTCATCAAGGAATTCTTCCGGGGACGCACTGACCTTCTGGAGCGAAAGACCACCGACGAGTCCTACCAGCGCATCGTTGATGACCTGCAGCATCCCGTACAGGAGGCCCTGGTCACACAACCGCGGACGGGGAATCACTTGGTCTTGGCGGGACCGGGATCCGGCAAAACGCGGGTGATAGTGCACCGCATCGCCTACTTGCTGCGAGTGCAGCGCGTGAACCCGGGGCGCATCATCGCGCTGGCCTACAACCGAGGCGCGGCCGTCCAGCTGCGCCGCCGACTTTTAACGCTCGCCGGAGACGACGCACGGGGCGTATTGGTCATGACCTATCACGCCATGGCGCTGCGCTTGACGGGGACCAGCTTGGCGGGCGCCGAACGCACCTCCAGCAACGTCGACTTCAAGAAGATGCTGCAGGACGCCATCGACCTGCTCGAAGGCAAGAGCTCGGCGCTGATCGACGCGGACGAAGTCCGCGATCGCCTACTGCAAGGCTACGAATACATCTTTGTTGACGAGTACCAGGACATCGACGCGCAGCAGTACGCCCTGGTCAGCGCCCTTGCCGGTCGCCGGCGAGCGGACGCCGACACCAAGCTGAGCATCATGGCCGTGGGAGACGATGACCAGAACATCTACTCCTTCAAAGGCGCGAACATCGAGTTCATTCGGCGTTTTCGGGCCGACTATGAGGGCGACCTCACCTACCTGGTGGAGAACTTCCGCTCCACCCAGAACATCATCTCGGCCGCCAACCACGTGATCCAGCGCGGCGCCGACCGCATGAAGGTCGATCACCCGATCCGGATCGACGAGAGACGCAAGGATGATCTGCCGGGCGGCCGCTGGGCAGCGCTCGACAAGGAAGGCCGCGGCGCCGTACGGTTGATCACCAGCCCAGCTGCCCCAAACCTTCAGGCCCAACTGGTCCACGCAGAGATCGAGCGCATCCGGTGCATCGATCCGACGGTCAAGCTCTCAGAGATCGCTGTGCTCTGCCGCACGCACGCCCCTTTAGAAAAGATGAGGGCCATCTGCGATGTCGAAGGACTGCCCTGCGAAGTCACCGGTCCAGAAGCGGCCAAAGGACAGATCGCGCTGATGCGGACCCGCGAAGGCTGGGCGTTGGCCCAGGCACTGCGGCGGCGCCAGTTGCGTATGGTGCGCCTCAGCGCCCTTCGCAGATCCCTGACCTATCTGCAGCGCGCTCAGCCCAGAAACGCCGCGCTACTGGATCTCCTAGACATCGTCGATGACGTCGCCTCCTCGCTGCAAGCAGACATCGTTCCCGCAGCCGAAGCGCTGGACCTTTTCTACGAAGCTGCTGGCGAAATGCGGCGGGATGGCCGCGACAGCGCCATCAAGCTGATGACTGCACATGCTGCCAAGGGTCTGGAGTTTGACCACGTCATCGTGATGGACTGCGCCGACTGGCGCTGGGATGAAGAAGATGAACGACGACTTCTCTACGTGACCATGACGCGCGCTCGACAGTCGCTGAGCTTGATGCGCGCAGAGGGTGGACGCAACCCCTATCTCGTTGATCTTGGGACCATAGATGGAGTACAGGATCAGCTGCCGCGCGCCCGGCCAAAGCACCGCGCGGATCTTGAGCGCCAATACGTCATGCTGGGGCCGGCAAGCATGGACATTGGATTTGCTGGACGCGCGTCGTTGGCGCAGCCAATTCATCGCGCAATCGCCGCTTTGCGGATCGGAGATGTAGTCGAGGTGAAAGGACGATTCGTCCATTCGACCTCTGGACAAATCGTTGGCCGGCTGGCCGCAAGCATAGATGCGACGCATCTCCAACGAGGGGTCGCATCCGTGGTCGCGGTCATGGTGCGAACGCGATCTCAGACGCCCGAGGAGTACTGGCCAGCCCTACAGGCAGATCACTGGGAAACGCCGCTTGCGGAAGTCCGGCTAGCTGATCCAAGCGCGACGTCGGCTGTTGACGAGTTGCAGGCACTTGGTCGCCAGTAGCGAAGGCGACTTCTCTTTAGACCATCAGTGTTGAATTTGAACCGAGAATCCATGGCAATCAAAACCAGCTGGGTATTGCCTCCGCACACCATAGGTGGTCTAGACCACATCGGTACGCAAGGCCCCTGCATCCTGATCTACTCGCAACTGCTCCCCGGCATAACAAACGTCACCGACAGAGCCCGGTACTACAGTTTTTATCCATGGCTGATCCGATCCTACGCGGAGCGTGACAGCCACCGCGAGAACTTCAACGCATTCCTGGAGGCCTACCGAAAGGCCGATTGCCTATTCACGATGATTGCCGAGCGTCATGCGCAAGTCATGGGTGACGACGCAGCACGCCACGGGCCCGCGATGGTCGGGCGAGACACGCTCAACGATGCAGTCAGGTTGATCGGCGAAGGAAAGTCGGTCCGTCTCTCGACCTACGCGACCCGAGAGGATTCCGACAAGCGCTACTTTGCCAACAAGCTTGGCGGCCTCGGCCAGTACTATGCGGGAACACTGACGCAACTCGACATTTTGGCCGTAGTCGACAAGCCATGGCTGAGCTACACGCATGAGCGCGGCGGGCCGATCGCACAGGCGTTCGACATGGGCGTCGACGGCCGTTCCTTCTGGCAAGCCGTGGACGCCGATACCGTTTCGGCGCGGACGCTGGATGCGCTCCAAGACTTCTGCCCTTGTTGCCTGCCCAACCGGCAAGGCGAACGCGATGCCTTGCTCGACATCCTCTTCGACCGGAAGTCAGAGTTCGAGGCAGAAGGGGTCCAGCGGCGCAAGAGCCTGGCGCTCTTGCTGCATCTGGCCGGCGCCTTGCAGGCGGTAGAACTCTCCGCTGTCGACGAACCGACCTTCCGCGCCGCTGTCTACACGGAAACCCTAGCGGACGGCACGACATGGTGCCCGCCAGCCTCCTTGGCCCACACTCGGTCGGCCTGGGCCTACTACGTCCGGAATGACCTGATGTCGATAGCGATGCAGAAGGCCTTCGCCATCTCGCTCACCGCACTGGCAACACAACCAGCTCCGCCGGCCTCCATCGAAGAGTTCAGCCAGTCTCTGGCGAGCCGCCCTGAACTCGTCAAGGCACTGGACAAGTTGAAGGCGAAGACCTTTGGCGCGCTGTGCAGTTCTCTGGAAACGGGCGCGCCGGCGCTCGGCGACTTCATGGCCGACGGGCACGAACTGGCCTGGGCTGCTGCCCGCGTTTCGAGGGAGCGGCAGCAACTGGACCGGGAGCCTGCCTTTCTGGCGTCCGCCGTGAACGTGCTGGCGCTTCTTCGGGTGCGCGAGAACCACGGTGCGCCCGCCTATGGCCATCTGGCCATGGTCCCGACGCAGCTCCAAGACTCCCCGATCAACCTGAGATCGTTTCGGGAGCGCTGCGTGAAATGGAACAACATGGCGCTTTCAGCCGTCGTCGCGGACCTGGTTGGCTGGATCCTGGAGACCCATCTGCGAGTCGCACTGCGCAAGCTACGACAGAGTTCGACCGCCACCTTCCGAATCCACCCCACCGAGCGGGGAATCGAGGCTCACGGTGACGTGCCCGTGCCCGCCAAGACCAATCCTCGCATCCGGCAAGCGATCAAGATGCTGTGGGATGTCGGCGCCCTGACCCGTGAGCCTGATGGCAGCGGAGATCTGCGGGCTACCGAGCTTGGCATCCAGCTCTTCGAAGCCGCCCATGCGTGAGACCAACGACGACATCTCGCTGCTGGCCGCCCTCAAAGGTGCGAAATTCGAGGCGTCTCTGGTGACGACCTTCAATGCCACGCTCCCGTTTTATGAGGAGGTCGTACTGAGGCGCCTGCAGGCGGCCGATTCGCGGCACAACGTGGTGCTCATGGACGCCGTCCAATGCGCGCGTTCGTGGGCCACGCCATCCTTGAGGCCGCGCCTGGCCGGTTCGGCGTATGCGCTCATCCCCATGGCCGCGCCTGGAGCCTTTCACCCGAAGATCTGCCTACTTGCCAGCAAGAAGCGCTGTGTCCTGTTCATTGGCAGCCACAACCTCACGCTTTCCGGCTTCGGTTTCAACCGGGAAGTCACCACGCACATCGACGTGCGCCCTGACAGCGCCCCTGCTCACAAGCTGGTTCTGAGCCACGTCTGGAGCCTGGTCCGCGAATGGCTTCGAACCCAGGAGGGGGCGCTGGCGCCCTCCGTGCTGGAGGCCGTGCACAGGATCGGTGAGCTTGTTCCGGGAGCCGATGGCGCCCAATCGAAGCTTTCCGACATCCGACTGCTCGGACAATCCAGCAGCGGTCCGTCATTGCTCGAACAACTCGGCCACGCGATCCCGTCGACGCCCCGGCGCGTGGTGATCACAGGAGCGTTCTTCGACACCCAACACACCTTCCTGAAAGCGCTGGAGACCCGTTGGCCCGGCGCCTCGATCAAGGTGATCATCGACCCCAAGACCGTCAAGATCGGTGGCCGCCCCAAGGGGATTCGTTCGCAGTTCGTCGATGCGCGAAAGCTCTGGATGGAGAAGGCAGAGCACTACCTTCACGCGAAGGCGCTCCTTCTCGACTTCGGCGACTCGCACATGCTTGTTGCAGGCAGCGCGAACCCGAGCCGGCCAGCGTGGCTTGGAGGCACGCGCGCCAACTTCGAGGCCATGCTTGTTCGGCCAAACGTTGAAGTGGCAACCTCCAGCTTCGCCAGCGATCTTGCTCAGGGCTTTGCAGCCCGCGCAATGGATGACGCCGACCTGCGCTCGATTCCGATCACACATCAGGATGACGAGAACGACGCTGAAGCACCGAGCGCTCCGATGCGGATCGCCGTTCTTGCTGCGGGTACTTCTGCAGTCCCGATCCCCGCGTCGGACTCTGCGGGATTCGCGGATTTCGTCATGCACCTGCAGGATGGTTCCCACACCGCACCTGTGAGTCTTGGACGTTCAGAGGATGGGGGCGCGATCGTTGAGCTGGGTGAGAGGGCGTCTGAAGTGCGCTGGCTGGAGCTGAGTGGCCGCGGTAGCAAGCTCCTTCGCGTAATCATCCACCACGATTCGGCTCTGGGCCGTGGAGTGGTGCGCTCGCACAGAGCCGCGCTTCAGGATGCATTGGCCGGCTTGGACTTCAGCGGTGCCAACATCGAATCGCTCATTCAGCAAATCGAGAAGGCCATCTTCGACGATCCGGAGCAAGTGGTGTCGCCACCGCCAGGCACCGTGCGGACTGGTGCGGATGAACAAACCCCAATTGCGGCACGCCCGGCATCGCTCGCTGTCCACATCGGCGAAAGTGCCAGCACAAGGAAGAGTAAAAAGAAGCGCCTTCTGCAAGCGGGCAGCCTGCTTGACGTCCTCGACGCCCTCCTCTACCGCTTGGGCCAGGGACTGCCAAGATCGGCCACATCGGCCACATCGGTCACTGAGACCTCGCCCCTCTCGGAAGAGGAGCTTGTAGGAACTGAAAATGAAGAGGCCAGCCAAGAGCTTCCCGCTGCGCTGACCCAGCAAGCCGTTGAAGCAGTGAGAAAGCGCCTCAAACAAGTTGTTCGTCGCATGGTCAGGCAGCTCAAAGCGGCCCAAAGTGAGACCAAGCCTGACGTGCGTGCGGCCAAGGCACGAACCGGCGTGGTCCAGCTCGTTGCCGTGCTGTCACTGGTGAGGGAGTTCAGGCGCCTTCGGCACCTGCCTCAATGGCGCCGTATGGGGGGCTTCATCGACTCGGAAACCCGTCAGGATCTCTTGTCGCAGTCGATGGTCATCCTTTTCGGGCATGCGCAGGGCATCGCGCGCGATATCCGCGTCCACGACGGCGAGGCCGACGAAGTCGCGGAACTCGGCCAAGCGCGGGCACTGCTGGCGTGGCTCGCCTGGGACATTGGTCACAGTCTCCTGAAGCGCATTGAGCCCATGGCGCCAAAAGCAACAAAGGACTATTTGGTTGCGACGTACGCATATCTCTACGACCTGCTCCCGGCCATCGCCGTCGATGACGAGGACACATCGCAACTTGCCTCCAGCGTGCGATTGACCAATACGCCAACGGCTGACGAAAGCGCTCATGGCGAAAGCTGGCTCGCGCATCACATCACGACCGGCTTGGAAGTCGCCACAGCCCCTGCCGCGGCCTACCTGGACCGAGAAGGCATCAAGGCCGGCGATCTGATGCATGTTCCCCATTCCAGCCCACCCCAGTTCAGGGTCGTTGTTGATGCGACCGCACAGGACATTTGCTTGAGTGAACTGGACGCAGAGCGCAGGTTTACGCGCTTCGCCTGGCGTCCAGCGAGCCGGGCTCGCGCGGCGCAAGCCAGTTGATAAACAGATCCATCACTGTCGGCGATGGACACTTTTCGGTTGGGATCCCGGCCGCGCATTCCACACAGTGCGCCGCTCTGCGAGGACTTCGAAGGCTCCTCCGGCGCCCCCATGCCCGAGTCCAGTTCATCGACCACTGTGAAATCGTGAACCATCGCGTCGGCCTGCTCGGTCATCTGGCACCGGCGATCCGCGTCAGCGCTTCTTCTAGCTGCCGGCGATCTTCCGCACGCTTGGCGGCCGTGCGCTGTGCGAGGTTGTGCAGCTTGCGCCGCACACCCGGCAGTTCCTCCGCATGCGCGAGCCCGATCAAGCCGAAGTCCGGTTGCTCGCCCTCCACGGACCGCAGGAACGCGCACGACGGTTCGTCCAGCCACTGCGCCACCCGCGCCAACAAGCGCTCGCGGCTCTCCAGCAAGGCCGCCACGTCAATGGGCTCGGACGTCATCCCCTTGAAATGGGTCTCAAAGATGGCCTCGAAACCTGCAGGCGCGCGTGGCGCCAGCATCTCCCAGGCCGGCTTGGGGCTGCACGTCAGGTACACGAGAAAGGTGCGCCAGAGCATCTCATCCGCCCGCTCGTCCTCCAGCAGCAAGCCCACATCGAAGAGGTCGCGCGGATGCTGCCGTGACAGCGCCGCCGCGAGCTTGCCGGCATACAGGTCGGCGAAATCCAGTACCTGCACCTCGGCGAAGCCGAACGCCTCCTCCACCCTCGGACGCACGACCATGCTACGCACCGGATGCACCGCGCCGCGCATGACCGGCGTCGTCTCGATCTGCACACGCGCACGACCTCGGCTGGCCACCAAGCGGGTGACTGCCCCGCCCTCGCCCGCCGAGGCCTGCACCTGCAATTGCAGAGGCGGGGCGCGCAGTACATCAGCCAATCGCCCCAGCGCTTCGGCGATCAGCCTCGCATCCTCGGCGTAGCCATGCACCGGCAGCCAAGCCAGATCGATGTCCACCGACAGACGCGGCAGGTCATGCTCAAACAGATTGATGGCCGTGCCGCCCTTGAGCGCGAAGCGCGGCTCCTTCGCGAGCACCGGCAGGATCTCGACCAGCAGCCGCACCCGGTCGGTATAGCGCCCATCCCAGGACTCAAGCCAGGTGCTCATCAAGGTCTCGCGGCAAGGTGATCTGGTAGGTCGGATGCAGGCGCCCGCCGGGCACCAGCGCGCGCTTGCCCCGGCCCAGGTCGACTCCCTCTAGCGGCACGTGAGACAGCCACGCATGCCGATGGCGCTCGGCCAGGGCCAGGAACAGCCGCTTGGCCTTGATGCTGCGGCAGTGGCGCAGCAGCAGTCCGACGCGCTGCGGCCGCAGCGTGGTCATGGCCTGCATCAGCGCATCAGCCTCATAGACCCGCGCCGCGTCCGACACGCCATCGCACAGTTCCAGCATGGCGCGCTCGGGCGTCGAGCACACCAGCGCCTCGGCACCCGAGCCGGCTCGATGCCAAACCAATCCCTGCCCGGCCAGTACGGACTCAGACACCTCGGCTGCGAATGGCACGGCAGGCAGATCGAACGGCCCCTTGCCCAGGAACGCGAAGCGCTCCTTCAACGGCAGCATGCCCACCCAGCCTGGCGGCCGCTCCGGCCCATAGAGGGTGATCGTCCCGGCATCGCCCAGACGTAGGTAGTGCTCGTGCCCCTGCAGCGTCAGTGCGAAGCGCCCCCCGAGATGCAGCGGCATTTCCTCCCAGGCCTGCAGGCTGCGCACCACCCCCTCCCATTGCAGACGCCCGCCTTGGCGCATGTATGCGCCGCGGGCCGGCGACACGAGCCAGCCGCTGCCGACATAGCGTGCGACGAGGCTGTTCGAGTAGCCGTGCGCCCGCAGCCAGCGGCTGGAAACCAGGCTCGTGTCGCCCAGCTCGGCCAGTAGGCGGTTCAGTTTTCCTGCATTTTGCTCACCCATAGTGCTCAAAATACAGATTTCTCGAACTCCTGCCAAGACTCTTTGGTTCGACAAATGAGAAATTCGATCACCGACAGTGATCTTTTTACGACAACGGCAAACCGCCCGCCGCCCATCGGCAGCATGTACCAGGAGGATCTTCATGCCATCCCCCTCTCACGTGGTCGCGCTCAGCACCGGCACCACCACGTTCTCGGGCATCAGCTTCGGCATGTAAGTCTGCCCATCGATCCAGGCATCGACCATGCTGGCCCACTCCTGCAGCATGTGGCGTCGCTGCTCGGCGTACTCAGCCTTGTTGTAGACCGAGCGCGAGGAACGCCCTTCCTCGTGCGCCAGGCACTTCTCGATCCAGTCGCGGTTGAACCCCACCTCGTTCAGCAGCGTGGAACCGGTACGGCGCAGGTCGTGGACGGTGAAAGGCTCCAGCGGGAGGCCAGCGGCCTTGGCCCGCTCGGCGACGAGCTGCGTCACGCGATTCAAGGTCGCCTTCGACATGCAACGGTTGGCGTCGTAGCGCGAAGGCAGGACGAACTTGGAACCCGCCGCACAGGCATGCAGGGCCACGAAGATGTCGAGCGCCTGGGTCGACAGATAGACCACGTGCGGATTGCGCCCCTTCATCCGCTGCTTCGGGATCGTCCAGGTTGCCTTCTCAAAATCCACCTCGTCCCAGGTCGCCTCGATCAGCTCGCTCTTGCGCACCAGCGTCAGCAGGATCATGCGCAGCGCCAGCCGGATGGTCGGATAGGTGGCCACCGACTCCATCTGCCGCGCCACCAGCCGGATTTCCAGCGGCGACAGGGCGCGATCCTTCGGCACAAACGTTGCGATCGAGGCCGCGCCCACACCCTCGGCCGGGTTGTCCACCCTCTCCCCGTGCAGGATGGCGAAGGCATAGACCTGCTTCACGATGTCGCGGACATGCACTGCCGTGGCAGGCGCACCGCGCGCCTTCACCTTGTTGCAGAGGGCGCGCAGATCATCGGCGGTGATTTCGTTGAGCAGCCGGTTCTGAAAGGCCGGCAGGATGTCGCGATCGACGACATGCTTGCGCATCGCCCGCGTGCTGTCGGCCATCTTGGCGTCCGCCAGCCACTTGACGGCCATGTCGCCGAAGTTCTTGGCCGCGGTCAGCCGACGCTTCTCACGCTGCTTCTCCAGCGCCGGGGAGCGGCCCTGGGCGAGGGTCTTCTTGGCATCGAGCAGCTTTTCTCGGGCCAGCGCCAGCGAGATGCCACCAGCGCCATAACGGCCGATGGTCAGGGTCTCGCGGCGCCCATTGAGACGGTAATCGTAGCGGAAGGTGACGGTACCGGCGGTCGATACCGTCACGTACATCCCATCCCGGTCAGAAGCCTTATAAGTCAAGGACTTAGGCTTCAAGTTGCGCAGTGCTGTGTCGGTAAGCATCGAGGTTTTTCCTCCTGTTGGTGACGGCTTTTACCGTCAAGGGTCAGGAGACCTGCTGATACCCGGAAAGCCGCATGAAATAAGCTTTCCAGAGGAGACTTTTACCGTCAAAGACCGATTTGGTCTCAATAGTAAACGGGAGGGTCTTAATCCAGTCCCCGGTTCTTACCGCCAGTTTTACCGTCAACCAGTTTCGCTGGTCGGCGATAGCCACCGATAGCCGCCGAAACAAAAATTCCTATGAATCAACGACTTACGGCGATTTTTCGATTACTGGCGATAGTCCCCGAAGGACTCGATTTCACTCCCACTCGATCGTCGCGGGCGGCTTGCTCGACACGTCGTAGGTCACGCGGTTGATGCCGCGCACCTCGTTGATGATGCGCCCGGAGACTTTCTTGAGCAAGGCGTAGGGCAACTCCGCCCAGTCGGCGGTCATGAAGTCGCTGGTCTGCACGGCGCGCAGGGCCACCACGTAGTCGTAGGTGCGGCCATCGCCCATCACGCCCACGCTCTTGACCGGCAGGAACACGGTGAAGGCTTGGCTGGTCAGGTCGTACCAGGTCTTGCCGGAATTCGGTTCGATGGTGGAGCGCAGTTCCTCGATGAAGATGGCGTCGGCGCGGCGCAGCAGGTCGGCATAGTCCTTCTTGACCTCGCCCAGGATGCGCACGCCCAGGCCCGGCCCAGGGAACGGGTGGCGGTAGACCATGTCGTGCGGCAGGCCCAGGGCCACGCCGAGTTCGCGCACCTCGTCCTTGAACAGGTCGCGCAGCGGCTCCAGCAGCTTCAGGCCCAGCTGCTCGGGCAGGCCACCGACGTTGTGGTGGCTCTTGATGGTGACGGCCTTCTTGCTCTTGGCGCCGCCGGATTCGATGACGTCGGGATAGATCGTGCCCTGCGCCAGGAAGGTCGCGCCCTTGTGGCCGCCCGTGCCGGCCTTGAGCTTGGCCGCCTCGGCCTTGAACACCTCGACGAACTCGCGGCCGATGATCTTGCGCTTGGCTTCCGGATCGCTCACACCGGCCAGGTGGCCGAGGAACTGTTCGCTGGCATCGACGCGGATGACCTTGGCGTGCAGCTTGCCGACGAACATGTCCATCACCATGTCGCCCTCGTGCAGGCGCAGCAGGCCGTGATCGACGAACACGCAGGTCAGCTGGTCGCCGATGGCGCGGTGGATCAGCGCCGCGGCCACCGACGAATCGACGCCGCCGGACAGGCCCAGGATCACTTCCTCGTCGCCCACCTGCTTGCGGATCGCCTCCACCGCCTCGGCGATGTGATCGCGCATCACCCAGTCGGGCTTGGCGGCGCAGATGTCCAGCACGAAGCGCTCCAGCAGCGCCTTGCCCTGCACGGTGTGTGTGACCTCGGGATGGAACTGCACCGCGTAGTACCGGCGCGCCTCGTCGGCCATGCCGGCGATCGGGCAGCTGTCGGTGCTGGCCATGAGTTTGAAGCCGGGCGGCAGCTCGGTGACCTTGTCGCCGTGGCTCATCCAGACTTTCAGCATGCCGTGGCCTTCGGGCGTGGTGAAGTCGGCGATGTCCTTCAAGAGCGCCGTGTGGCCGCGCGCGCGCACCTCGGCGTAACCGAACTCGCGCTTGTGGCCGCTTTCCACCTTGCCGCCGAGTTGCTGCGCCATGGTCTGCATGCCGTAGCAGATGCCCAGCACCGGCACACCCAGATCGAACACGGCCTGCGGCGCGCGGTCGGTGGTGTCTTCATAAACGCTGGCATGGCTGCCGGAGAGGATCACACCCTTGAGCGTGCCGTCCTTTGCGTACTCGCGGACCCAGTCGTCGCTCACGTCGCAGGGGTGGACTTCGCAGAACACATGGGCTTCGCGCACACGGCGGGCAATCAGCTGGGTGACCTGGGAGCCGAAATCGAGGATGAGGATCTTGGAGTGCTGCATGGCCGGCATCGGAACAAAAAAAGAACAAAAAGGGGCCGCCTGCCGGCAGCCCCCGTGACGTCAGGGCAATCAATCCGCCCGGTAGTTGGGCGCTTCCTTGGTGATCTGCACGTCGTGGACATGGCTTTCGCGAATGCCGGCCGTGGTGATCTCGACGAACTCGGCGCGATCGTGCATGTCGGCGATCGTGCCGCAGCCGCAGTAGCCCATGCTGGCGCGCAGGCCGCCGGCCATCTGGAAGATGATGGCAACCACCGAGCCCTTGTACGGCACACGGCCTTCAATGCCCTCGGGCACCAGCTTGTCGGCGTTCGGGTTGCCGGTGCTCGACTCCTGGAAGTAGCGGTCGGCGCTGCCCTGCTGCATGGCGCCGATGCTGCCCATGCCCCGGTAGCTCTTGTAACTGCGGCCCTGAAACAGAACCACCTCGCCCGGCGCCTCTTCGGTGCCGGCGAACATGCCGCCCATCATGACGGTGCCGGCGCCGGCCGCGACGGCCTTGGCGATGTCGCCGCTGTAGCGGATCCCGCCGTCGGCGATCAACGGCACACCGGTGCCTTTGAGGGCGGTGGCGACGCTGTCGATGGCCATGATCTGCGGCACGCCCACGCCGGCGACGATGCGGGTGGTGCAGATGGAGCCGGGGCCGATGCCGACCTTGACCGCGTCAGCGCCCGCCTCCACCAGCGCCAGCGCCGCGGCGCCCGTGGCGATGTTGCCGCCGATGACTTCGATATGAGGGTAGTTCTGTTTGACCCAGCGTACGCGCTCGATCACGCCCTTGCTGTGCCCGTGCGCCGTGTCCACCACGATCGCGTCGACGCCGGCCTTGACCAGCGCGGCAACGCGTTCCTCGGTGCCCTCACCCACGCCGACGGCGGCGCCCACGCGCAGGCGGCCGGTCGCGTCACGCGCGGCGTTCGGAAAGTTGAGCTGCTTGGTGATGTCCTTGACCGTGATCAAGCCCTTGAGCTCGAAAGCGTCATTGACCACCAGCAGGCGCTCAAGCCGGTGCTTGTTGAGCAGCGCCTTGGCGTCTTCGGGGGTGGTGCCGTCGGGCACGGTGATCAGGCGCTCACGCGGCGTCATGATCTCGCGCACCGGCTGGTCGTAGCGGGTTTCAAAGCGCAGATCGCGCCCGGTCACGATGCCGACGACCTTGCCGCCGTCGCAGACCGGGAAACCCGAAACGCCGAGTTGCTCCGACAGGGCCATGACCTCGCGCACCGAGGTGGTGGGCGTGATGACCACCGGATCACGCAGCAGGCCGCTCTCGTAACGCTTGACCTTGGCCACGTGGGCAGCCTGCTCCTGCGGCGTGAGGTTTTTGTGCACGATGCCGATGCCGCCCTCCTGCGCGATCGCAATCGCGAGGCGGGCCTCGGTGACGGTGTCCATGGCGGCGGACACCAGCGGCAAATTCAGCCGGATGTTGCGCGTGAACTGGGTGGCAAGAGAGGTGTCCTTGGGCAGGACCTCGGAGAACGCTGGCACCAGCAACACATCGTCGAAGGTGAGCGCTTTTCCTAGAAGGCGCATGTGAAAGCTCCAAAAGACGGATTGTACCTGTGACACTGGTGTTAACCCTGCGCAGGGGGCCAGGGAAAGGGATGCGGAGCCGGTGACGTTTGTTACTCATTGGCGGCTCCGGCGACGCTAAACTGGCGTGATGAATTTCAAAAAACTGGTGATGTTGGGCGCGCTTTGCGCGGCCTCGGTGGCTGCTGTCGCGCAGTGGCAGTGGATCGACAAGGACGGCCGCAAGGTCTTCAGCGATCGCGCACCGCCACCGGAAACACCGGAGAAAAACATCCTGAGGCAGCCAGGATCGCGCGTGCCGGGTGCGCAGGCCGCGGCCACGGCCGCCACCGGCGCGGCATCAGCCCCTGCCACGGCAGGCGCGGCGCCCCGGCCGGCCGGCGTGGACAAGGAACTCGAGGAGAAGAAGAAACAGGCCGAGCAGGCCGATGCCGCGCGCAAGAAGGCGGAGGAAGAGAAATTCCTGAAAACGAAGGCGGATAACTGCACCCGAGCCAAGCAGGCCAAGGCGGGGCTGGATTCGGGCATCCGTGTCGTCCGGACCAATGAAAAGGGCGAGCGCGAAATTCTGGACGACGCCGCCCGTGCCGCGGAAACCCAACGCATCCAGGACGTGATTCAGTCTCAATGCAACTGAAGCCGCCGCCAGAGCGGCGGCCGAGCTGACGACCCACCCCGGATCAATACCCGGCCTTGCCCCCGGACCGCTGGCGCGCGAACAGCCCGGCCGAGCGGGCGCCCTGCTTGCGAAAACGCTCGCGCCGCGCCACCTTCGGATCGACAAGAAGCGGCCGGTAGATTTCGATCCGGTCCTGGTCCAGCAAGGACTGCCCCGGCGTCGCCTTGCGGCCCCAGACGCCCACCGTGGCGTGAGGTAGATCGATTTCAGGGAACTCCGCCAGCAACCCGCTCGCGTGCAGGGCCTGCAGCACCGTCGCGCCATCATCCAGGTTCAACTGCTTTTCATGAACCTGGCGCGCGGCCGGCGCGTAGACCACGCTGACGTGGATCGTCATGGCCGAAGCGCCGGGCCGCGCCAGGCAAAGCAGGCGCCCTCGGTGGGGGGCGAGGTCACGCCGTGAGGAAGCCTGAGGGCCATGTCAGCCGTAGACCTGTTCGGCGCGCTTGACGAAGGCATCCACCAGGCTCGCCGCGATCTTGTCGAACACCGGCCCCACGACGGCAGCCAGCGCGCGATTGTCGAAGCCGTAGTTCAACTTGAGTTCCACCCGGCAGGCCCGCTGAGCGCCGTCACCCAGCGGAACAAATTGCCAGCCGCCATCGAGCCGGGAAAACGGCCCGCGAACCAGGCGCATGGCCACCTGCCGCCCCGGCACATGGTCATTGCGCGTGGTGAACACCTGGCGGATGCCGCCAAAGGTGATGCCCACCTCGGCCACCATGCCTGCATCGTCCTGCTCCACCACCTTGCCGTGGTCGCACCAAGGCAGAAACTCGGGATAGCGCGCCACATCGGTGACCAGCGCAAACATCTCTTCGGGGCTGTACCAGATGAGGACGGACTTGTTGACGTTTTTCATAGAATGCACGACTCGAAGCGGATTGTAAGTTTGCCTTGCCCGTCTCTTGACGACTTCCGCCGACACCCCACATTGATTCATGGCCACCAAAAAACCCGAAACCGCCTCGCGCATTGCCGACAACAAGAAAGCCGCGTTCAATTACTTCATCGAGGAGCGCTTCGAGGCGGGCATGGTGCTGGAGGGTTGGGAAGTCAAGGCGCTGCGCGAGGGCAAGGTGCAGCTGACCGACGGCTACGTGGTGATCCGCAACGGCGAGCTGTTCATCATCGGCTGCCAGATCAACCCGCTGCGCACCGCGTCCAGCCATGTCAACCCCGACTCGGTGCGCACCAAAAAGCTGCTGCTCAACAAGGAAGAAATCCGCCGCCTGATCGGCAAGGTGGAGCAGAAGGGCTACACCCTGGTGCCGCTGAACCTGCACTGGAAAAACGGCCGGGTGAAATGCGACATCGGGCTGGCCAAGGGCAAGGCGGAGCACGACAAGCGCGACACCATCAAGGACCGCGAGGGGAAGCGCGAGGTCGAACGTGCGATGAAGTCGCGCCACCGCTGAAAATTTTGACCCGACCGATGGAATAAACAAGGTCTCGCCGGTGTTCATGGTGATGCAGACCCCCTTCTGCTTACCCACCATCCCCGGAGAAAACCCCATGAAATACCTTTCCGTCGCCGCCCTGACCCTGGCCCTTCTTGGCGGCTGCGCCACCGTGACGGCACAGAGTCCGGCGTCCATGTCCAACGGCGTGCTGGTCGGCCCCAACGGCATGACGCTCTACACCTTTGACCGCGACGCCGAAGGCAAATCCGCCTGCAACGGCCCCTGCGCCGCCAACTGGCCGCCGCTGATGGCATCCGACACGGACAAAGCTTCCGGCGACTACACGGTCATCGCCCGCGACGATGGCAAGAAGCAATGGGCCCTCAAGGGCAAGCCGCTGTACTACTGGTCGAAAGACGCCAAACCCGGCGACAAGACCGGTGACGGTTTCAACAAGGTGTGGCAGCTGGCCCGGCCTTGAAGCAGCACGGCCGCAGGGCACCGCCTCGCCAAGCCATGTGAGGACCGGATAGCATCGCCATCATGGACCGCCACCAGATCGTCGAGCAGATTCCCGGCTTGCGCCGCTATGCGCGCGCCCTGGTGGGCGATGCCTGGGCGGCTGACGATCTGGTGCAGGACACGCTGGAGCGCGCCTGCGGCCAGTGGCGCCTGTGGAAGGCCGGCACCGACCTTCGGGCCTGGCTTTTTACCGTGATGCACAACCTGTTTGCGAACCAGGTGCGCAGCGCGGGCCGCAGGGTGTCGGCGGGCATTCGCGTGGACCCCGACGACGTGGCCGGGGAATTGATCGCGCCGGATGGCGGTGTCGAATCCTCGCTGGACCTGCAGCGCTGCCTGATGCGCCTGCCCGAAGACCAGCGTGCGGTGCTGCTGCTGGTCACGCTGGAGGATCTGACGTACGAAGAAGTGGCCCACATCCTGAGCATCCCGGTGGGCACCGTGATGTCACGCCTGTCACGGGCGCGCAGCCGCCTGCGCGAGTTGATGGAAGGCCCACCCGATGCAGCGGCCGGCCATCGCGCCCCAAGCGGCGCACCGGTGCTGCGCAGAATGAAATGACACCGCTGGATACCGACATGGACCCGCTGGACTCCAACCGCACCGTGACCGATGAAGAATTGCACGCCCTGCTGGACGGGCGTCTTTCGCCCTCGGACCGCGCCGCGCTCGAAGCGCGTTTGACGCATGACCCCTCGGCCACCGCCACGCTGGCTGCCTTTCGGCGTCAGCGCGATGCCCTGCGCGGCCTGCATCCCCAACTGATGGAGCAGCCGGTTCCGCCTTCCCTGCTGGCCGCGACAAAGCGGATGTCCGATGCGCGGGGACATGCCGATCGATGGTGGCGATGGGGCGGCATGGCGGCCGGCGTCATGCTGGTGTTTGGCGCGGGCTGGCTGGCGCACGGGCAGTGGGATGCCTGGCGGCCCGGCAGCGCCGCGACCATGGCGAAGGCGCGGGGAACCGGCCAGGAGTTCGCGCGCCAGGCCGCCGTGGCCCACGTGGTGTACGCACCGGAGGTGCGCCACCCGGTGGAGGTCGCTGCCGCGCAGCAGGAGCATCTGGTGCAATGGTTGTCCAAACGCCTGGGGCGGCCGTTGAAAGTGCCGGATTTGTCCGCGCAGGGGTACGAACTGGTGGGCGGTCGCCTGCTGCCGGGCGATGGCGGTGCGCGCGCGCAGTTCATGTTCCAGGCCAGCGGCGGCGAACGCGTCACGCTGTACCTTGGGGCCATCGATGCAAATGGCAACGCGGCAGCACGGCGGGAAACGGCGTTCAGCTTCTCGAATGCCGGCCCGGTCCCCGGCTTTTACTGGGTGGACCAGGGCTTTGGTTATGCGCTGGCCGGCAAGCTCCCGCGCGAAAACCTCATGCAGCTCGCTCAGGCGGTCTATCAGCAGCTTTGAAAAGGCGCCCCCGCCGGGCGATTCAGCCCAGTGTGCGCAGCGGGTGTGCGTGCGGCGGCCAGGGGCTCACGAAGAACGGCGCCACCATCTCCGCCGTGACGTCCTCGATGCGCGGCGGGTTCCACTGCGGTGCCTGGTCCTTGTCCACGGCCAGCGCACGAATCCCTTCCACCGTTTCGCTGTCGCGTCCGGAACGGCCCAGGTGCACGGTGTTGAAGCAGCGCCGCACCAGATCGCGCTCCATGCGCAAATCGTCAGCCAGCCCCATGGTGCGCGCGCGGCGAAGCTGCTCCAGCACCACATGCAGCATCAGCGGCGAACGTTTGCGCAGCACGGCCGCCGTCGTCGTCGCCCAGTCGCCCGGGTCTGCTTCGAGGGCTTGCACGATCTTCACGACCGTGTCCGATGCGAAAAATGCGTTGATCTCGGCCAACCGGATCGAGGGCCGGTCGTTGTCCACCATGAAATTGGTGGCCAGCCAGTGCTCGATCACGGCACCGGCCTCAAACGGGGTGGCCGCCAGTTTCTCCCACAGGACGGGCAGCCGCGCCGATTCGATGAAACCGTCGGCCAGACCGGCGGCCACGGCCTCGCGCCCGGTCAGCGCGTGCCCGGTCAAAGCCAGGTATTCGCCCAGGCGGCCCGGACAACGACTCAGGAAATAGCCCCCGCCGACGTCGGGGAAGAGGCCAATGTGGGTTTCCGGCATAGCCATCTTCGTGCGCTCGGTCACGATGCGCAGGCTGCCACCCTGGCTGATACCCATGCCACCGCCCATGACGATGCCATCCATGAACGCGATATAGGGCTTGGGGTAGGTGTGGACCAAGTGGTTGAGCGCGTACTCTTCGGTGAAAAAGTCTTCCAGTTCAGGATTGCCTGACAGGGCGGCCTGGTGGAAGAAGCGGATGTCGCCACCGGCGCAAAAGGCACCGAAAGGCCCTTCCTTGCCCATGCCGCGCACGGCCACGGCCAGCACCTGGGGGTCATCGCGCCAAGCCAGCAGCGCGGCCGTGAGGTCGCGGATCATCGAAAGCGACAGCGCGTTGAGCGCCCGGGCCCGGTTCAGCGTGACGAAGCCCACCCGGCCCTGTACTTCAGCAATCACATCCGACATTTCGTTGTCTCCATCCAAGCAGTTCATTGACCACCAGCGCACCGATCACCAGGGCGCCACCCGCCAGCGCCGTGGCGCCAGGCGCCTCGTTGGCGCCGAGCCAGGCCAGCGTGATACCGAAAATCACCTCCAGCAGCGCCAGCAACGAGACCTCCGGTGCCTTGAGCACCCGCGCGCAAATCACCGACAGCACGCAGGGGATGGCCAACTGCACCAGACCCAGCAGGGCCAGCCATGCAATATCCGTGCGCGTGGCCATCAGTGGAAAGGACAGAGGCAGCGTGACCAGGGCCGAAATCACGGCCCCGACCAGCACCGACGGCACCAGGTCGATCTTCTCGCCGTGGGACTGGCTTCGCTGCGTGATGGTCCACTGGACCGCGCCCGCGACAGGCACGCAAAGCGCCACCAGCGAACCGAGCTGCCGGGCGCCCTGCCCCAGTTCCACCTGCGCAGCGTACATCCAGGCAATGCCCGCGCCGGCCGCGCCGATCGACATCCAGGTTCGCGTCGGCAAGGGGTGGCCAATGAAGACGCGCGAGACCAGCGCCGTCAACAAGGGGCCGGCAGCCAGGGTCACCAGCACATTCGCAACACTGGTCAGCGTGAGCGCAACCATGAACGCCGTGAACATGACGCTCCAGCACACGCCCGACAACCAGAACGAACGACTGCGCCAGTGTATTCGCAGGAACACCGTGCGACCCCGCCACAGCGGCAGGATGAACATCAGCGACAGGCAAGTGAAAAAGCTGCGCCAGAAGGTCACTTCAAAGCTGCGGGCCTGTTCCAGCTGGCGTGTGACCACGCCGGCGATAGACCACATCGCCGTCACCGCGACCATGCCCCAGACGGCCTGACCGTGGCCGAGCTTCATGCGTTCTGCACCTTGTGTCGCCTGGTTCCGTGTGCAGTCGCCACCGGGGCTGGCCCGGCAGGCGACCGCGGGAGACCTGCTTAACGCGACGCGCGCTTGCGGTCGCTTTCCTTCAGGTGGCGCTTGCGCAGACGAACCGACTTGGGCGTGATTTCGACCAGTTCGTCTTCCTCGATGAACTCGACGCCGTATTCCAGCGTCAGCTCGATCGGCGGCGTGATCTTGATCGCGTCTTCCTTGCCCGAAACGCGGAAGTTGGTCAGCTGCTTGGTGCGCGTGGCATTGACCACCAGGTCGTTGTCGCGGCTGTGGATGCCCACGATCATGCCTTCGTACACCGGGTCGTTGGCACGCACGAACATGCGGCCGCGGTCGTCCAGCTTGCCCAGGGCGTAGGTGAAGATTTCGCCATCGTCCATCGAAATCAGCACGCCGTTCTTGCGGCCGCCGATGTCGCCCTTGTGCGGCTCGTAGCTGTCGAAGATGTTGGAGATCAGGCCCGTGCCACGCGTCAGGTTCAGGAATTCGTTGGTGAAACCGATCAGGCCACGCGCCGGGATGCGGTACTCCAGGCGCACGCGGCCACGACCATCCGGCTCCATGTTGTTCAGTTCACCCTTGCGCTCGCCCAATGCCTGCATCACGCCGCCCTGATGCGTTTCTTCGATGTCGGCGGTCACCATTTCGATGGGCTCGTGGCGCACGCCATCGATATCCTTGAACACCACGCGCGGCTTGGACACCGCCAGCTCATAACCTTCGCGGCGCATGTTCTCCAGCAGGATGGTCAGGTGCAGTTCGCCGCGACCCATGACTTCAAAGATGCCTTCCTCGTCAGTCTCTTTCACGCGCAGGGCCACGTTGTGCTGCAGTTCCTTTTGAAGACGGTCCCAGATCTGGCGGCTGGTGACGTACTTGCCTTCGCGGCCGGCCAGCGGGCTGGTGTTCACGCAGAAGTTCATGGTCAGGGTCGGCTCATCGACCTTGAGCATGGGCAGCGGAGCCGGGTTGAGCGGGTCGGTGAGGGTCACGCCAATGCCGATGTCGGCAATGCCGTTGATCAGCACGATTTCGC
>JAHFQI010000236.1 GCA_023259355.1 Comamonadaceae bacterium | reverse complement strand
CGCCATCTACCTCACCGGCCTGTTCGGTATCTGGAACGGCACCGATGACGGACGCATCAACATCGAGCTTGAATTTGAGAAAAGCAGCGCCGATTACGCGGCCATCCGCGAAGCCAACAAAATCGCCCAGCGCGAGCTGGAAAAAACGCGCCGCGCGGAAACCAAAACTGCGGGCGCCTGGGCCGCCGCCGTGTGGCACCACGCCACACCCGCCACCGAACATGATTACTGCACCACCAAGCAAATCGCCGCGCACGGCCTGCGCATCCTAGGCGACCTGTCCGGCATTGAACTGCCCGGCATCGATGACAGCAACTTTTACCGGCTCAAGGCCGCCGCCGGCGCGCTGGTGGTGCCGATGCACGACACGCGCGGCAGCATCGCCGGCCTGCAATTTGTCTATGGCAAGGGCCACCCGCGCCGCGTGAAGCTCGAACGCGACAAGGAATTCTGGCCATCCGGCATGGCGGTCGGCGGCAACTTCGGCCTCATCGGCCCCGTGCTGCGCGACGGGCTGCTGCTCATCGCCGAAGGTTACGCCACAGCCGCCACCCTGCACGAATGCACCGGGCTTTCCGTCGCCTACGCTTTCAGCGCCAACAACTTGATCAAGGCTGGCAAGCAGATCCGCGCCGCCTGGCCGCAGCTGCGCATTTTGTTCTGCGCCGATGATGATTACCTCACCGACGGCAACCCCGGTATGGCCGCGGCATCTGCCGCCACCGCCGCTATCGAGCGAACCTCATGGCTGGCGCCAGACTTCACCGATGAAGCGGGTAAAGACCGGCGCAACGGTAAAAAACTCACCGACTTCAATGATCTATTTGTCATGGATGGCGTCGGCATCGGCGTCGCCAAGCAGATCAACGCCAAGCTCGACGCCCTCAAGTGGCGCACCAGCGGCGCGGATTTTGTGCCTGCCTCCGGCGCGGGACTCCGCGAACAGGGGGGCGGGGAAGGCGGCAAAACACCGCTGCAAGCACAGATCACCATCAACGAAGCCGCCGAGCGGTTCGCGCTGGTGTATGGCGGCAAGGGCACGCTGTTCGACTTCGCGGAATCCGCGCTCGTGCCCAAAGCCGACGTGCTCGACATCCTGCCGCCGCGCGCCTGGGATGACCTCAAAAAGCACCCATCATGGCGCGCCTTCCGCCTGAGCGAAGTCGGCTTCGACCCGGCAGGCACCGATGAAAACATTCGCTGCAACATGTTCGGCGGATGGCCCACCGTGCCCAAGGCTGGCACCTGCCAGGTGTTGCTCGACCTACTCGAATACCTGTGTAGCGGAGAAAAAAACAACCAGGAAATATTCCAGTGGGTGCTCAAGTGGCTGGCCTATCCCATCCAACACCCAGGCGCCAAGATGCGCACTGCGCTGATCTTCCACGGGCCGCAAGGCGCTGGCAAGAACCTGATATTTGAAGCCGTCATGGCCATCTACGGCGAATACGGGCGCATCGTCGATCAATCCGCCATCGAAGACAAGTTCAACGATTGGGCATCGCGCAAATTGTTCCTCATCGCCGATGAAGTTGTCGCGCGCCAAGAGCTATTCCATATCAAAAACAAGCTCAAGCACTTCGTCACTGGCGATTGGGTGCGCATCAACCCGAAGAACGTCGCGGCGCATGACGAAAAAAACCACGTCAATATCGTCTACATATCCAATGAGCACCAGCCGTTGGTGCTTGAAAAAGATGACCGCCGCCACATCGTCATCTGGACACCGGCAAGCCTGCCTGCGTCCTTCTATCAGGAAGTGCGCGATGAAATCACCGCTGGTGGCATCGCCGCGCTGCATCATCACCTGCTGAATATCGATCTTGGCGACTTCGACGAACATACCAAACCGCCGATGACCGAGGCCAAGCGCGACCTGATCGATGTCAGCCTGGGCAGCGTCGAACGCTTCGTGGATGAATGGCGCAGCGGCGACGCCGGGCTGCCGTTCTGCCCCTGCGCCGGCAGCGACCTCTTTACCGCCTACATGCGCTGGTGCAAGGCGCAAGGCATCGGCCGCCCGCGCGAACAAAACCAGTTCATCAACAGCATCGTCAAGCAGACCGGCTGGGAGCGCGCCCACAAAGACCGCTACGACAACCTGCAAATGATGGGCGGACTCAAGCGCCAGCGCTTCATTCTGCCTGATGCGGCAGCGATCCATGCCGCCGCGCGCAGCGGTGGCGACGATTACCGGCAAAAACCGGAACAACGCCAGGCCGAATGGCTCACCCACTGTTTTTTCGCCTTCAAGACCGCGCTCGAAACCGCCTCATGACCGCACGCACCGCACACCACACCGCACACCACACCGCACGCATGAAAGCCTTGCTACGACTACGACCGCACGCACCGCACGCACAATGCGCGCGCACACGTGAGACACAACGTGCACATCGCGCTTTTGCGCTCGCAGGGATAACTCGTCTTTTTCATGCGCATGTGTCATGTCGCGTATACGCGAGCGCACCATGCGTGCGGTGCGTGCGGTCGTGTGTACGTGCGGGTTACATGCGTGCGGTGTGGTGTGCGGTGTGGTGTGCGGTGCGTGCGGCACCCGGATCGCGCGCCATCGCGCGCGATCTCCCCTCCCTGCGTCACCTTAAAAAAACGATATGACAGCCCAAACTGCGCCCTTGAAACCCCTGCGCCTGGCCATGCCCCTCACCACCGCCTGGCTGGACGCCCTGCGCGCCGTTTTTGGCGAGGAAGGCATCAACGCCGCCATCCGGGCGGGCATGGCGGGCTATGCGGGCTTCTGGGCAAGCGAAGGCGGCCATGAGGTCGGCACGCGCCCTGCGGAGCCAACCAACGCCATCACGGCCGCGCAGATGGTGATTGTGAAACCCAAGCCCAAGGAGAATAAAAGGTGACCGTCGCCCCGTCCGCTGTCCTCAGTAAATCCGCCTTCGCCCGTGCGCAGGGCTGGTCGCCGGGCTATGTCACCAAGCTCAAACAGCATGGCCGCCTGGTGCTGGATGCGGACGGGAATGTCCAGGTGGCCGACACGCTGGCGCGCATTGCCGCCACGGCGGGGCGGCGCGAAGATGTCGCGCAGCGGCACGCCGCCACGCGCGGCGGCCAGTCGGCCAGGCCGGGCGCGCCAAGCGCCTATGGCGGGACGGAATCCCGCGCCGACGCGCAAGGGCGCAAAGAAGCGGCGCAAGCCGACCTGGCCGAAATGGAGCGCGACCGCATGCGCGGCAACCTGATCCCTAAGGAAGCCGTCGACGCCGCCATGCGCTTCGTCGGCGCCACGATCTTCGCGCTGCTCGACAACTTCCCCGGGCAGAACGCCGCCATCCTCACCCCGGTAAGCTCGGTCGACGAAACCGAAGCGCTGCTCGCCGCCGCCTGCCGCGACATGCAAACCGCCCTCGGCGAAGCCATCGCGCGGCAAAAGCAAACCCTCGCTGGGGAGGGGCAGGCATGAACGCCCCGTTAGCTGTGCGCCGGGTTCGGCGTGGTGCCGGAGCCGACTTTTTAAAAGGAGCAAGAGAAATGAACAACGAGAAATTGCAAGATTCAGCAGCGCCCATGAGCGCAGCGTCCGGGTTGAGCGCCGGGTTAGGCGCAGGAGGTTGAATATGGAAACACTTGCGGAAGCCCTACCGAGGGAACAGCAGCGCGTGCGTGATCTGCTGCCATTTTATGACGCGATACCGACTGGCATCTTTGCGGCGACGATGATGCGTCAATCGCTGGCACGTGCAGAACAGGCTGCGTCGTCTGGTGATGTGGTCTCAATGCTGGCAGCATACGAAGACCTGAAGGGCTATGAGGCCTAACGTTTGAATTCAGCGGGTGCCGAAGGCACTCCGCTGGAATGATGGGTTAGCCGGCCACCCACGAGCGCCGGCAACTTGAAGAAGGAAACGAGATGAATGACCAAGCGATTGAACAAGAAATTAAGGCCAAGGGGCTGACAGCGCCGCGCGTTACCCCGGAGGATATTGAAGCCAACATTATCGAAGAGCACTTCTTTCGCGGCAACGATGCAGTAGGCGCACCCCCAAGTGGCGCAATTTCGCTTTTGACGTTTTGCGTCCTCGTTCTCAAGAACGGCTTCACCGTGACCGGCGAAAGCGCCTGCGCAAGCCCAGAGAACTTTGACGCCGAACTGGGCAAGAAGATCGCCCGGCAAAACGCAGTGAGCAAGGTGTGGCCGCTGATGGGCTATGCACTCAAAGAGCGCCTCGCGGCTTGATTGGAATGCCGGCATGACGACGCGAGAACTCATGCCGGCTAACGTGAACTAGCCCCCTACCCATGAACGCCCCTCCCACCCTCGACGAATCTTACTGCCTCGATGTCGCCTGGCGCGCCGCCATGCCGCGCGCGCGGTTGAGCGTCAGCGCCTGGGCGGATGCGCATCGCGTGCTCACCAGCAAGCAGTCGGGCGAGCCGGGGCGCTGGCGCACGGCGCGCAATCCGCTGACGCGCGAAATCATGGATTGCCTGTCGGCCGATTCGCGCGTCACCGATGTCGTGCTGATGGCCTCGGCGCAGATTTTCAAGACCGAAGTCATGCTCAACATGATCGGTTACCACATGACCGAGAGCCCGGCGCCGATGATGCTGATGACGCCCTCGATTGAAAGCACCATCGGGTGGAAAACCCAGAAGCTCAACCCGATGATCCAGGAAACGCCGCTGATCCGCGACCTGCTCGGTGGCCAGCGCGCGCGTGATGCCGCCAACCGGCAGGATTTGGTGGACTTCCCCGGCGGCGTGCTGTTCCTCGCCGGTGGCAATTCGCCCAACAGTTACGCCATGAAATCCGTGCGCCTGCTGTTCATGGATGATCTCGACCGCTTCCCCGCTGAAGTCGGCAAGGAAGGCGACCCGGTATTTCTCGCCAAACAGCGCACCAAAGCCTTCCGCCGCGCCCGGCGGGTGTTCGCCAGCACGCCGACGGTCACCGGCAGCAGCCTGATCCACCGCGAATACCTGGATAGCGACCAGCGCCGCGCGTATCTGCCCTGTCCGCATTGCGGCCACTTCCAGCCGCTCGAATGGGGCGCGGACACGCCGCACGGCATCAAGTGGAACCGCGCCGTCAGCGAGGCCTGGTACGTCTGCCGCGACTGCGGCGCGCACATCTACGAGCACCACAAGCCGCAGATGCTGGCGCAACACCGCTGGATCGCTGAAAACCCAGGCCATGCGCGGCGCGGTTATCACGCCAGCACGCTGTATTGCTCCATCGGCCTCGGCCCGTCCTGGCTCGACCTCGCCCACGAATGGCAGGCCGCCGTGCAATCCCCGTCGTCGCTGCAATCCTTCATCAACACCAACCTCGGCGAACCGTGGGAAGAGCAGGGCGTCACCGTTGACGCCACCGGCCTCATGGGGCGGCTGGAAGCCTATGCGGAACCCCTGCCGCTGCTGGCCAGGACCGCCGGCATCGACGTGCAAAAAGACCGGCTGGAAATTACCTTCGATGGATGGGGGGCGGGCGAAGAAAACTGGACGCTCGACCACCACATCCTGCCCGGCGACACCGCCCAGCCGGATGTCTGGGCAGACCTGGCCGTGCTGTTGGCTGAATTCGCGCCCGACGCGGCAGCCATCGATAGCGGCTACAACACCAGCATGGTCTATGAATTCTGCAAAACTCGGCGCTGGTGCTACGCCGTCAAGGGCATGTCCGGCCCCGGCAAACCCATCGTCGAAGACGAAAAAATCCGCCGCCAGCGCCTGCGCCGCCAACGCAAGAAAGGCATCCTCGTGCACCTCGTCGGCGATGACCAGGCCAAGGCGCTGATCTACAGCCGCCTCAACTTGCAGGAGCGCGGCCCAGGCTATATCCATTTCCCGCGCGACCCGGCCTTCGACGATGAATATTTCGCCCAGCTCACCGCCGAGAAACTCGTCACCAAGCTGCGCGGCACGCGCCCCTATGTCGAATGGGTGCAGATCCG
>JAHFQI010000043.1 GCA_023259355.1 Comamonadaceae bacterium | reverse complement strand
CCGGCGCCACCGAAACCCCGGTGGCCGAGGTGGAGCAGGACGTGGCCGCCGTGCTGGGCTACTACCACTCGCGCGACCCGCAGTTTCGCAACCTCTCCCGCGCCGCCATCGAGGTGACCAAGCAGATGGGCCGCGATTACGACAGCTGGAAGACCCTCTACAGCCGCGCCCGCCGCGCTCTGCCCAAGGTCAACAAGGTGGATCTGATCAAGTCCCGCCACACGGGCGCCGAGCGCGCCGCCAAGCTGCCTTTCAAGCGGCGCGACACCAGCGTGCTCAAGCCGCTGGACGTCTGGCTGATCGACGGCCACACCTTCAAGGCCAAAGTGCGCCACCCGGACCACGGCGCGCCTTTCGCGCCCGAAGTAACGCTGGTCATCGACGCCGCCACGCGGATGATCGCTGGCTGGTCCGTCGCACTCTCAGAAAACGTCATCGCGGTGGGCGATGCGCTGCGCCATGCGGTGGGCAACTGCGGCATTCCCGCCCTGATTTACAGCGACAACGGCGCGGGCGAGACGGCCAAGCAGATGGACTGCCCGGTGGCCGGCATCATTGCCCGCCTGGGCGCCGAGCACCGCACCGGCATCCCCGGCCACCCGCAGGGCCACGGCCTGATCGAGCGCAGCTGGCAGACCCACATGATCAACTGCGCCAGGCAGTTCGCCAGTTACCAGGGCAAGGACGTGGACAGCGGCACCTTCCGCAAGGTCGCCGCCGAGCTGGCGAAAGAGCAGCGCGCCATCAAGCGCGCCGCCGAAACCGGCGAGGTGATTCAGCTCAACACCAAGGCCCCCAGCTGGCAGCAGTTCATTGACGCCATCGAGCGCACGGTGGCCGAGTGCAACACCCAGCACCGCCACCGCGCCCTGCCCAAGCACACCAGCGGCCCCCATGCGAGCAAGCACATGACCTCAGCCGAGGCCTGGGAGGCCATGCTCGACGTGGAGCTGCAGCACAAGCTGGGTGTGCAGGAGCTGAAGATGCTCTTCATGCCCGCCATGCTGCGCACGGCCCGGCGCGGCGAGGTCGCCTTCCTGAACCAGGTGTATTTCAGCCACGACCTGATGGCCGTGGACGGCGAACAGGTCCGTGTCCATTACGACATCCACGACCCGCACTACGTGCTGGTGTTCACCACTGACGGTGAATTCGTCTGCGAGGCGAAGTGGAACGCCAACCGAATGGATTTTTTCCCCAAGCCCGTCATCGACATGGCGCGCGAAAAGCGCGTCAAGGGCATCGTCAAGCGCCGCCAGGCGCAGATCGACACCGCCCTCTCCGAGCTGCAGGGCACCCTGCAGCCAGCCAACCGTTTTGCCTTGCCGGTACCGGGCGCCCCTGTGGCGCTGGTGCCGCGCGTTGACGCCGCCGCTCTTTCCTCCCTGGAGCAAACCGGTTTGTCGACGCCCGAGGTTGTCGAGCAATCGGCACCCGGCAGGCCTTTCTTCGACACGCAAAGCGACCGCTACGAATGGCTGATGCAGCACCGCGCCGCCTGGGGCGCCGATGACGCCGCCTGGGTGGCGGGCTACGTGGCGGGCGACGACTACGCGGAACTGCGCGGCTACTTCGAGAGCCGGGGCATCGCGTGGGAGTCGGAGGGGGATGTGGGTTTTAAGAGTGCCCGGTGACAGCGGCAACTGTCACCAGGCGTGCCTGAGTCTTTTTGAAGAGCAACAGCAAGCAAGGAGAAATGTATCGTGAAAAAAGGTTTCGTCCAAACCGAGAATTTCAAGCGCCTCAAGGAAGCGGAGAAGCTGGTGGCCCGGCGCGGCGCCCGCGAGGCCGGCCTGGTCATCGTGCGCGGGGTCTACGGCATCGGCAAAAGCGAGCTGACCGAGCGCTGGGCCGCTGACAGCGGCTACGTGTTCGTCCGCGCCAAGGAGACCTGGACCAAGCGTGCCCTGCTCGATGAGCTGGCCGACAAGATGGGCCTGGCCAAGGGCGGGCGTAACCAGGAGGTCCAGGCCCGCATCATCGGCAAGATGGCCGTGGACATGGTCCCGCTGATCGTGGACGAGGCCGACTTCCTGGTGCGCAGCACCGCCAGCCTGCTCGAAGTCCTGCGCGACATCACCGACATCACCGGCACCATGTGCTTCCTGGTCGGCATGGAGCACTTCCCCCTGAAGGTGGCGCGCTACGCCCACATCGCCAGCCGCGTCGCCAAGGTGGTGGAGTTCGAGGTGCTGAGCCTGGCCGACGTGAAAGCCACCGTGGCGATCAAGGCCGAGGTGGCGATCGACGACGAGGTGACGGCCCTGATCCACACCCAGGCCAAGGGCCGCATGCGCCTGGTGCTGAACGCGATCGCCAACATCGAGCAGTGGGCACAGGCCAACAGCTGGAAAGCGGTGGCGATGGCCCAGGTCAACGGCCGCGCACTGTGCACCGAGTTCAACGGCCAGCAGCTGGGCCGCAAGAAGGAGGCGCTGTAAATGCAGGCTGCTTTCATGACCGCCGCCAACGCCGAACCAATGGAAGACCTGCGCTGGACCAGTGCCGCCGTGCTGGTGGCGCTGGCCGCGCGTGGGTTCACCGCTGGCAAGCGCTTCACGAACAAGGAGCTGCGCGAGTGGGTGCCACAGCTCAAGGCTGGCCACCGCTTCAAGCACGCCGTGGAGACGCTGGCCGACAACGCCTTCATCACCAGTGAGCGGCTCCCATTTATCGAAGCCGCTGACATGCTGGTGCTCTACACGGTCACCAAAACCGGCGCCGAAGCCATCAAGGCCGCAGCCGGTGGCGCCCTGCGCAAGAGCGGACCCAAAGGCCCGCACGGCAAAGATCGCACAGTCCCCCTGGACACCTTCGCCGCGCGCCTGTGGGCGCTGATGCGCGCGCGCCAGATGCTGGACACCGAGAGCGCCGCCGCCACCCTGGTGGACGCGGGCGGCGACGTGGCCACCGCCGCCAAGACCGCCCAGCGCTACCTGGCGCGCTGGGCCAGCACCGGCGCCCTGGCCGAGAGCAAACACCGCCTGCCTGGCGGCTGCAAGCGCTACGTGCTGGTGCAAGACAGCCCCACCCCGCCAGCCTGGACGCCCAAGGCCAAGGCCCGCGCGGCCGGCACCCCCATCACCTCCACCGCCCAATGACCATGAGTTACAAAACTGAACCCTGGTTTGCCCTGCTGCAAACCGCCTGCCAGAACCAGCAACGCCAGAAGGTTGCCGAGGCCCTGGGCGTCAGCCCGCCCCTGCTGAGCCAGGTGCTCAACGGCTCCGGCAAGTACGGCACCGGCGAGGCCAGCACCGCCAAGTTGGCCGAGCGCGTGATGCACACCTTCGGCCGCTACGAGTGCCCGCACCTCACCGCAGAAAACGGCGCGCCCCACGTCATCACAGCCGACGAGTGCCGCGTCTTCTCTCACCGTCCCGCCCCCATCGGCAGCCCGCGCGACATGCAGCACTGGCAGTCATGCAACGCCTGCCCGCACAAGGCCCACACCGCGCCGCCCGTCGTGCGCGAGGTCAAGCCCCGCAAGGCCCGCGCCGCCGACGCCGGCACGGAGCCAGGCATCACCGATGCCACCACCCCCGCCACCAGCCCCACGGAGGCCACCCATGAAGCTCTTTAAACAGACCCGCGAGCGGCTCGCCGACTACGGCCGCATCTTCCTGCTGGGCGGTCCCCTGGGCCTGGCCTACGTCGCCAAGCAGGCCTGGATCTCCCGGCGCATGAAAGCCGTGCGCACCTACATGGATCGCGAGCGCGAGCTGCACCGCGCCCACATGGCCCAGCTCAATGCCCAAATGAATCAGCTCATCAGCGACCAGCAGGGCACCAACATCGCCGCCGCGCAGTTCCGCGCCTACTGCGACAAGCAAGCCGGGAGCCGCGCATGAACGTCGATGCCAACTACTTCCCCGAAGAGGGCACGGCACCGCGTATTGCGGTGGACCATCTGCACGCCCACCCCGGTGTGGAAATCAGCAGCGCCGACCTGGCCGTGTTGATGCGGGTCGAAATCAAGAACGTCAGCGGTACGCTGGCCCGTGCCGTGGACGCCGGCTTGATCGTCAAGCGCCGCGACGGCCGCGCCTGTTTCTACGGCGTGATCGGCGCCAGGCAGCCCGCCTCGCACGACGCCATCGCCCGCATGGCCGTGATCAAGCTCCGGAACACCATGCTCAGCAGCGTCACGCTGGCCGATCTGTGCCACACATCGCCCGACGTGATCGACGCCGCCCTGGCCCCGCTGGTCGCAGCGCACAAGCTCACCCGCATCGACGTGCTGCGCAGCGGCGTGCCCATGTTCGACTACCGCTACTCCGCCGCCTGGGTGCCCAGCGACGCCGACTTTAAATTCACCGCGCCAGGCACCGCGCCGCATCCCGCCGTGAGCCCCGTTGCGCCGCCCGCGCCCAAGCGCATCGCGCCCGCCCCGGCGCCAAAGCCTGCGCTGGCCCCCAGGCCCGCGCCCGTGGCGCCGCCGGTTAACCCTGCATCGCCCTGGTACAAGTTGGGCAACCGCGACCAGAAGCCGGCCGACATGACGGCCGCAACGCCCGCCGCCGAACCCTACGACGCCCTCGCGGCCGGCGCCGAACTGGGCCGCAAGATGGGTGTCCCCGCCGAGAAGCTGGAAGACGCAGCCGCCGCCCTCGGTTGGCAACTCAACCAGGTCAACGGCCTGGACGACGCCACGCTCGACGCAGCCCGGTCCACCGACACCCTGCCCAACATCCTCGAAGCCGACGACCTGGTCATGGCCATCAACAGCCGCGGCGAATTCGTCATCGACCTCGGCAATGGCGGCGGCCTGATCAAGTTCCCGCCCGCGCAGGCCCTGTGCCTCAAGCGCTTCCTGGACAACACGTCCGTGCTCGAAGAGCTGGCCAGTCAGGGGGCCGTATGAGCCAGCCCAACCCCGAACAGGTTGCACAGATGCAATTCATGTACACGCGCGTCGTGCTGGCGCTGGGCAACGCCACTCATGCAGAAGCGCTGAGCGTGCTGCTGTCGCTTTACAGAAATATCGCCCTGAGCTGCCCTGAGTGCAGCGGCAATGCGGGCGCCCACATCCTGCCCACCCTGGCGAAGGAACTGTCGGCCCATGCCGCCAGCACCCACCCCGGCACCAGCCACGTCCACTGAGGAAGCCGCCATGAACAGTGCAGAACTCCTGAACATCCTGAGCCACCACCACGGCCAGGAGCGCGGCATCCACGTGGACCGTCTCTCGCTGATCACCGGCCTGCCCCCGCGCTCGCTGCGCTTGCTCATCAGCCAGCTGCGCACCGAAGGCACCGCCATCTGCGGCAAGCCCGAGACCGGTTACTTCATCGCCGAGACGCCCCAGGAGCTGGACGAGTTCTGCATCAAGTACCTCGAAGCCCGCGCCCTGCACAGCCTGATGCTGAGCAGCCGCCTTCGCAAGATCCCCCTGCCGGTGCTGGCAGGGCAACTTTTCATCAACCAAGCCTGACCAGGAGCAACACCAGATGGCAACCCGACTCAAAGCGAAGGCACAGACCTACGCACCCCAGACCCAGAACGACTGCGCCGCCGACATCAAGAAGCTCGGCGACCTGCAACGCGAACACGCCCGTGTCGCCGCCGACATGAACGACGAGATCGCCGCGATCACCAAGCGCTACCAGCCCCAGCTCGACGCCTTCGGCGAGCGCATCGAGACCCTGCGCAACGGCGTTCAGACCTACTGCGAAGCCAACCGCAGCAGCCTCACCAATGACGGCAAGGTCAAGACCGCCAACTTCATCACTGGCGAGGTCAACTGGCGCCAGCGCCCGCCCAGCGTCGGCATTCGCGGCGCCGACGCCGTGCTGGAGACGCTGGCGCGCATGGGCCTGACCCGCTTCATCCGCACCAAGCAGGAGCCCAACAAGGAAGCGATGTTGAACGAACCCGACGCCGTGCGCGGCATCGCCGGCATCACCATCGTCACGGGCGTCGAAGACTTCGTCGTCACGCCCTTCGAGGCGCAGGCGGAGGTGGCATGACCCCCATCGACCGCACAAAGGCTAAGCAGGGCTTCGTACCGGCCATGAAGCGCAACGCCTGCCGTAACTGCGTGCATGGCGACGAGAAGCGCCAGGACCGCATGCCCCCCTACGACACGGCCTCCTGGTCGTGCAAGCTGGGCGGCTTCATGACCAGCGCCGGTGCCGTCTGCGACCGTCACGAAAGGAAACCATCATGAAGACCCACACCCCCTGGTGGCCCGCCGACGAAGGCGCCGAGAAAAAGCCCATCGGCCCCACCGACGTTTAAAGAAGGCCCCGAACCACCATGAACGTCATCAACGCCCAGATCGTGCTGACCAACGTGCGCTTCCCCGGCTACCGCTTTGAGATCCACGGCAACTTCGACGCCACCCAAGGCGTCACCTACCTGCAGGCCGTGTTCATTGCACAGGACAACACCGACTCGATGGGCCTGCTCAATGAGCATCGCACCCGCAAGTGGCTGCTGTCCCAGCACATGACCGACAGCGAGCTGGTCCAGACCGCCTTCAAGTGCGTGATGGCCTCCATCGAGCACGAAGCCCGCGAGCAGTTCACCTACAAGAAGGCCCGCGTCTTCGGTCCCCACTTCCTGGTCGATGACCTGGTGGGCCTGTGCCTCGCCGGCAAGTCTGAAGCCGGCGCAAGGGTCTGACCATGCCCAACGTCTGCCAGGCCAACCACTGCCGCTGGGCCTCCGATCGCGGGCGCCTGATGTGCATTGAGCACTGGCGCCTTCTGCCCGGTGCCATGCAGGGTGCCGTGCTCAAGGCCTGGAGTGCCCTGCCCACCAACGCGCAACGCCTGTCCAACCTCGAATACCTCGAAGCCGCAGCCGACGCCGTTGAATTCATCGCTACCAAGGAAGGCCGCCTCACCCGCAACGCCTTCCGCGAACTCGCCAAGCGAGTGAAAGCACAGGAGTTAAAGACATGCCAGTGAAACAGGAACAGCACGCCAAGCCCGTGCAGCTCCAGGTGAACAACAGCGGCGCCTGGAAGACCATCGCGCAGTTCGACGCGGCCGATGTGGCCGCCACCGAACTCGCCCAAAGTTCGGCCAGGTGGCTGCGAATCATCGACAAGGGACTCAAGTTCCGCATCGCCACGCGCGACAGCCTGCCCGTCGTGCTGATGCGCCTGGACGATGACCTGGAATGGAGTCCCGCATGACCAAGGAAGAGTGGGATCTCGTGAAGACCAGCCTGGCCGACGCATACGGCCGCGTGCACTTGGTCGTTGACGGCTTCAACCTGTCGCTGCAGGTGACTCGCGTGGCGCCGATGAAGTACGAAATCTGCCCCTACGTCAATGGCAAATTTGAAGGCCGCTGGCTCACTCAGAAGACCGAGGAAGCGGTGCGATTCATGCGCCCGCAAAAGGTCAGCCTCTACTCGCCAAAGGACAAGGCCGCTTTAACGAAAGGGTTGTCCAAGAAGCAAATCAGGGAACTGATCCCCAACCTCGACGTGACCAAAACCTACTACACGTGGGGCTGGTCCTCTTTCGTGTCGCTCAAGCGCCACCTCCTGGCCAACAACCAGTCCATCGAACTGAAGAAGGAGGCCTGACATGCGACCCGACATCCTCACACAAGCCGGCCGGTATTTCGATTTCCTCCGACCGGACGAGTCCGAGTTCGGCATTGAAGAGATCGCCCACGCGCTGTCCCACATCTGCCGCTACACCGGCCACACCAGGGAGTTTTACAGCGTTGCCCAACACTCGCTGTTCGTGAGCTACCTGGTTCCCAAGGAACTCGCTCTGGCTGGCCTGCTTCACGATGCGGCCGAGGCATTCATCGGCGACGTTGCCGCGCCGCTGAAGCGGATGCTGCCCGACTACAAGGCCATCGAGAAGCGCGTGGAGGCGGCGGTGTTCGCCCGGTTTGGCCTGCCACCCGAGATCCACCCCGAGGTCAAACGCGCCGACCTGGTGATGCTGGCCACCGAGCAGCGCGACCTGATGCCGCATCACTCGGACGTGTGGGAGTGGGAGACCATTCCGGGCATCGAGCCCATGCACATTCAGCTGGTTCCAATGAGCCCGTTTGGAGCCCGCGCGGTGTTTATGAAGCGGTTTCAAGAACTAACTCAGCCGGAGTCCCGCTCATGATTGACGCCCGACTGATGCTAGTCATGCTGGCCTTCTCCGCTGCCGCCGGTTCCCTGGTCGGCATGCTCGTCGCAGCGAGCATGGCCGCCCGGATCGTCAAGAAGTACCTTCCCGCCATGCCCGAATTCATCGCGGCCGAGGAGATCAACCTGACCGCCAACGTCGCCGTGGACACGGAAGGCGGGAATTCGTCCAGGCTGGGCCTGAGCATCACTGCATCGGAACTCGCATCCCTGCGGGTCGAGCGCTGGCTCGAACAGCGCGGCCTGATGATGGTGCCCAAGGGCAAGGACTTCACGGTGCCGGTGCGGGGGGGCAAGCATGCAAGCCGTTGACACCCCCAAGGCCCGCAAAAACGAGCTGGCCCAGATCCACATCGCGATCGCGGATCTCGGCTGGTCCGACGACGACTATCGCGCCATCCTGCGCGCCAAGACCGGCAAGGCCTCGGCCGGCGAGCTGGACAGCACCGGCCGCAAACGCTTCCTGGAGCACCTGCGCCTTTGCGGCTGGAAGCCCAAATCCAAAGCCCCGCTGCTCACCCCCCAGCAATGGCGCATCACGAAGCTGTGGCGCGAACTGGGCGCAGCCGGCGCCCTTCAAGACCCGTCCGAGAAAGCCCTCCTGGCCTACATCAAAGGCCACGGCGGCCCCGACGCCCTGAACTTCATCAACCCCGGTCTGGCCAACACCCTGATCGACAGCCTGAAGGGCTGGTTAAAGAGAGTGAGCAAGAAATGAACCCGTCAAAGATCGAATTCGAAGTCGGCAAGACACGCTTTAACCAGCGCATCACCCTGACCCGTGAGAGCGCCCCTTCGGTCGCGCCAAGCTGGACGCTCCGCAAGTTCGCAGCGGGTCAGCGCGACGACGAGTCCATCATCTTCGGCCTCGACGACGCAACCATCCTGCGCATGGCCGAGGCAGTCGCGACGATGAAGAAGGTGGGTGGGGAATGATGCTCGACGACATGGAATCCCGCGCCCAGCGGCACCTCGACGGCATGACGGTCAACCGTGACGCAATGGCTCGCGACGTCCTGAAGCTCTGCCAGGCCATCCGGTCAGCACAAAAGCGCGCCGCCGAGCGCCAGCCGCAATCCGGCACGCCCAAGCCCGACTACAGCGGCACCTTCGATGACCTGTTCGGCAGCTTTGGCCGCAGTCGCAAGTCCTGATCGCGCGAGTTAAAGGAGCGACCATGAGCGATGAATCAATGTGGCAAGCAGTGCACAGGATGGATGCCGCTGCTGATGTTGCACGACGATCCGCCGATCGAATGGAAGAGGCGGCTCAACGCATTGCCCTCTTGCTGGAGGACGGCTATGGGGGCAACGGGCTGCGACTAATTGAGGAACTGGAAAAAGCTAATGCCGCCTCCGAAGTAGAGCGCGCCGAGGCCGCAGCCGAGATCAATCAACTGCGCCTGGCCGAAGAAGGTGCGAAAGAAGCGTTCGGCGTGATCGTGCAGGAGAAGCGCGACCTTGAAGCCAAGTGCAAGGGGCTGCAGCAACTGCTGGACGGAGCGCACGACATCATCAGGCGCAACGCCAAGAAGGCCAACTCCTAATGAACGACCTGGCCGACCTCTCCACCGACCTCCTGCCGCAGGTGCTGCAGGACTTCGTGCGCCTGATCGGCCTGGCCGCGACCATGATCATGGTCGAGCACTTCGGAGGCCGGCGCCTCTACATCCCCATCAATCCGCACCCCGACCACCACCTGGCCAAGCTCATCGGCCTGGACAATCTGACCCAGCTCAGCAAGGTCTACGGCCTGGAAGATCACTTCGACATCCCCAAGGCCGAGCGCGCCCTGCGCCACCTTCGAGACCAGCGGATCAGGGCCGAATACGGCCCCAAGTCCGCCAGCTTTTTGGCCCGTGAGCACAACCTCACCGAGCGCCAGATCTGGAACATCGTCGGCCGCCAGGCCGAGAACAACCCCGACCAGAACAGCCTGTTCGGCTGATCGCCCGGTGTCGAAATGACACCTTTACACCGGCTGTAAATCTGCGCGAATCCGGCGCCGATCTGCGTGAACCATGCGCAGATCGGCGTTTTTCGTTCGCCTCGCGCCGATTGTTAAAGTCGGAAGTTCGTCCGGGCAGCTTCCGACTTTAACCAGCGCACCAGCTGTAAATCGGTCAACTTCCAACTTCCGAGTTCGCGAACTTGGAAGTTGAACTCGGAAGCTGCCCGAAATCACGCAACCCCGCGCCACCATTGGCCTATCGCCTCAATCTGCCGATTTATTGCGCAAAGTGCTGAACTTCCGAGTTCGGGGCCTTGAGCCCCTCGGTTACAGCGCATGGCCGGATGGTCGCCAGGCGCCATAGCGCCGCGCCACGTGGGCCTTGCATACCCCCGCCACAGAGGGGAAACGGCCCCGCAGCGCCGCCAGATCGGTCCAGTGACACTCCTGGCCCACCCCGGCCCACAAACGGCCCGCAGGGCCAATTTTTTCAGGCCCCTGGCCCATTCACTGCCAAAGCCCACGCAAAGGCCTCAGAGCCTAGAATCCCCCGCAACCCCGCGCCAGCATTGGCGATTCCCGTTTTGGTACCCGAACTTCCGAGTTGCCAATTCGATCACCTCCCCACATTCCGCTCTGAATCCGAACTCGCGACGCACCCAGGTCGGACATGCTCGCGGGCGCCGGGTGGAACTGTTACCGCGGCGTAAAGTCACACCCGGAAACATCAACACACGGGAAAATGCATCCTGAATCCCACAGCTTCGCTATCCGGGAACATCTTGCACGAAGGGAACTACGCACCATGAAAATCGCACGTATCGCCGGCCTGACTCTGCTGGCCAGCCTCGCAACCGGCACCGCCAGCGCCGACGAATTCGGCCGGGTGCTGAGCAGCACCCCCATCATTCAGACCGTCTCGGTGCCACAGCAGGTCTGTGCGCCGCAGCAGGTGGTCACACAAGCGCCGAAGACGGGCGCCGGCGCGTTGATCGGCGCCGTGGCGGGCGGCGCCATCGGCAATTCCGTGGGCCGGGGAACCGGCCGTGCGGTGGCCACGGGCGTGGGCGTCATTGGTGGCGCCGTACTGGGCAACCAGATCGAGGGCGGCGGGCAGGCCCAGGCCCAAACGGTGCAGCAATGCAGCACCCAGAACGTCATGGAAAACCGCGTGACGGGCTACAACGTGATCTACGAATACGCCGGCAAGCAGTACTCGGGCCAGATGACCGGCGATCCGGGCCAGTATGTGAGGCTGCAGATCGTGCTGGTCGGCGGCACATCCGGCGGTCCGGTCAACGCGCCACCTCCAGCAGTGATGTCGTATCCAACCCGCTGACCGTTGCCCCTGATCCTTGAAATTGGCGGGGCCGCCGGCGCGGCGTGGGCTCTCCAACGCCCGCGAACACGCGAATGAGCCACCCGACACCCCCTGCCGCTGAACCCGTCCTGTGGAAACGCTACCTGGCTTTCCTGGGGCCCATGATTTTCAGCAACATCCTGCAGGCCATCTCCGGCACGGTGAACAACATCTACCTGGGGCAGATGCTGGGTGTGAGCGCGATGGCGGCCGTGTCGGCCTTCTTCCCGGTGCTGTTTTTCCTGATCGCCTTCATGATCGGCCTGGGCTCGGGCGCGGCGGTGCTGATCGGCCAGGCCTGGGGCGCCAGGGAGCTGGGCCGCGTCAAGGCCATTGCCGGCACCACGCTGATGGCGGGGCTTTGCGCGGGCTTGGCCGTGGCCGTGTTTGGCGGCGGCTTCGCCGAAATGATGTTGCGCGGTCTTGGAACACCCGCGGACATCCTGCCCGGCGCCACGGCCTATGCCCGCATCATGCTGATTGCCGCACCCGGGCTGTTCACCTTCCTGCTGGTCACCTCGATGCTGCGCGGCGTGGGCGACACCAAGACGCCGCTGATGACGCTGCTGATCTCCACGGCCGTGGGGCTGCTGGTCACACCCGCCCTGATCCGGGGCTGGGCGGGCCTGCCCCGGATGGGCGTGGCCAGTGGGGCCTGCGCCGCCGTCGCGTCCTACCTCATCGCCTTGGGCTGGCTGGCGTGGCATTTGCGCCGCAAACACCACGCCCTGGCGCCGGATGCGGCTTTCCTGAAACACCTGCGCATTGACCGCGCCATCCTGGCCAAGGTTCTGCGCATCGGCCTGCCCACGGGGCTTTCGATGGTGACCATCGCCATTGCTGAAATCGCGCTGCTGTTCCTGGTCAACCGCTACGGCTCGCAGGCCACGGCGGCCTACGGCGCGGTCAACCAGATCGTGTCGTACGTGCAGTTCCCGGCCATTTCGATTGCCATCACCGCCTCCATCCTCGGCGCACATGCCATTGGCGCGGGACGCAGCCACACCCTGGGCCAGATCGCCCGCACGGGCCTGCTGATGAACGTCGTGCTGACCGGCTCGCTTGTGCTGCTGGGCTACCTGTTCTCGCGCAGCGTCATTGGCCTGTTCATCACCGATGCCGCGGTGGTGGAGAAGGCCCAGACGCTGCTGCACATCATGCTGTGGAGCAGCGTCATCATGGGCATGTCGATGGTGCTGTCGGGCCTGATGCGCGCCAGTGGCGTGGTGCTGGTGCCCACGGCGATTTCGATGCTGGCCATTGCCGGCATCGAGGTGCCGGCGGCTTGGTTCCTGAGCAAGGCCTATGGCTTGAACGGCATCTGGGCGGCCTACCCGGTGGCGTTCCTGGCCATGCTGGCCATGCAGACGGCCTACTACCGCACGGTCTGGCGCAAGATGCCCATCCGGCGGCTGTAACCTGGTTCAGCCGAGATCGCTCACGGCTTCCGGCGGCATCCAGCGGTTCAGGTGCAGCACGTTGGCGCCCAGATGGCGCCTGGTGCGGGCCAGTTCATGGCGCGCCAGGGTACGCAGATGGACCTCGTCCGGGCCATCCATGAAGCGCAGCGCGCGCCCCCAGCTCCAGAGCGCGGCCAGCGGCGTGTCGGGCGTCAGGCCGATCGCGCCGAAGATCTGCATCGCCCGGTCGAGCACGCGCGTCTGCAGCTGCGCCGCCACCAGCTTGATGGCCGACACGTCCACACGCGCGGCGGCGTTGCCCTGACTGTCCATCAGCCACGCAGCGCGCAGCACCAGCAGGCGCGCCTGGTCGATCTCCACGCGGCTGTGGCCAATCCAGTCCTGCACGTTGGCGAAGTCGGACAGATGCCGGCCGAAGGCCATACGCTCCATCGCGCGCTCGCACATCAGCTCCAGCGCCAGCTCGCACTGGCCGATGGTGCGCATGCAGTGGTGCACGCGGCCCGGCCCGAGGCGCGCCTGCGCCAGCGCAAAGCCGCCGCCCTCCTGGCCCAGCAGGTTGGCGGCGGGCACACGCACGTTCCTGAACACCATCTCGCAGTGACCCTCGACGGCCTGGTGCTGCATCACCGGCATGTTGCGCACGATGTCCACACCCGGCGCGTCCATCGGCACCAGCACCATGCTGTGGCGCTGATGGGCCGGCGCCCCGGGCGCGTCGTTCGACACGCCCATGACGATCGCCAGCCGGCAGGCCGGGTGCAGCGCGCCGGATATGAACCACTTGCGGCCGTTGATCACGACATCGTCACCCTGGCGCTGGATGCGGGTGCAGATGTTGGTGGCGTCGGACGAGGCGACGTCGGGCTCCGACATCGCAAAACATGAGCGGATCTCGCCCGCGAGCAGCGGCGCCAGCCACTGGCGCGCCTGATCGGGCGTGGCCGCGAGGTGTAGCAGTTCGATGTTGCCGGTGTCGGGGGCGCTGCAGTTGAACACCTCGGAGGCCCAGGGCACGCGGCCCATGATCTCGGCCAGCGGCGCGTACTCCAGGTTGGTCAGGCGCAGGCCCGGTTCGCTGTCCTTGAGTCCCGGCAGAAACAGGTTCCACAGGCCGGCGGCCCGGGCCTGTGCCTTGAGTGGCTCGATGACGTCCGTGGGGTAGACACCGGCCTCGGCGTAGCGCTGCCAGTCCCGGTTCGAAGGCAGCACCAGATCGTCCATGAAACGCTGCACCTGCGCCTGCAGGCCCTGGATGCGGGAAGAATACGCAAAGTCCATGTTCAGGCTCCGTGCCACCCGCGATGCGCGCCGGCCCTGGCGGGCGCGTCATGAGGCGGATGCAATTGACTTTACGCCCGCCGCGCCCTGGCGGCCCCGCCGGACAGTAACCTGCATGACAGACGCGCAGGCGACACGCGCCGACGCCGGCCAAGTTCGGCGGGCTACTTGGGCGGTATCAAGCCGTCCGCCACCTGCGGGTAGGCCAGCCGCACCCGCAGCTCGCGCTTGAGCCGCGCATTGTCCATGCGGCGCGACTCGCTCATGAAACTCAGCAACACCAGCGGCAACGTGTCCTGCGCGGTGCCGCGCGGCACGCGGGGCGGGCGCGGCAGGCCGTAGAGGTCGGCCGCCAGATCGAAGTAATCGCCCATCTTCAGCGCCGAGTCGTCGTTGACGTTGACCACGCGCTGCGGCCGCCCGCGCCACAGCGCCGCCGCGCAGGCGCGCGCCAGGTCATCGGCATGGATGTGGTTGGTGTAGACATCGTCGGCCGCGTCCAGCACCGGCGTGCCCTTGGCCAGCCGCTCGCGCGGCGTGCCGCCTTCGCGGTCCGGCGCGTAGATGCCGGGGATGCGCAGGATGCTGGCACGCACCCCGGCGCGCCCCAGATGGCGCACCACGCGTTCGGCGTCCACCCGCCGCTGCGCGCGCGGCGTTCGCGGCGCCACGGGCCGGGTCTCGTCGACCCAGGCGCCGGCGCAGTCGCCATAGACCCCGCTGGTGGAGCCGTAGACCAGCGAGCACGGCGGCGTGCGGCGACGCAGTGCGCGCGCCAGCGCCAGCGTGCGCGGGTCGCGCCACCACTGGGCCTGCCCCTCGCCCGGCGGCGGCGCCAGGTGCACCACGCGCGTGGCGATACCGGCCAGACGCCGTAGACTGGCGGGCTCGTCCAGGTTGCCCGCCAGTGGCGTGATGTTGCGCGCCCGCAATGCCGGCCCGCGCGCCGGCGACGAGGTCAGTGCGAGCAGCCTGACCCTGCGCCCCAAGTCACGCGCCACACGCAGGCCGACGTCACCGCAGCCCACGATGAGCACGCGCTCGCGGCGGAAACGGGCAGGCAGGGCGCCAAGAGGGCTTTGGTTTGAAGGCAAAATCAGGGGCTCTGAATCAGAAAGCGATCCCCTGAGGATACCGAAAAGATGACGTTCAACATCACCGTGCAGCCCAGCGGCCGCAGCTTCTCCGCCAACCCCGAGGAAGCCATCCTGGCCGCAGGTATCCGCTCCGGGGTCGGCCTGCCCTACGGGTGCAAGGACGGCGCCTGCGGCTCGTGCAAATGCAAGAAGCTCGAAGGCACGGTGGTACACCGGGCGCACCAGAGCAAGGCGTTGTCGGCCGACGAGGAAGCCGCCGGCTACGTGCTGACCTGCTGCGCCGTCCCGCACAGCGACGTGGTGCTCGAATCTCGCCAGGTCACCGATGAAAGCGCGTTCCCGGTCAAGCGGATGCCCGCGCGCGTGGCGGCCCTGGAGAAACTCTCGCATGACGTGATGCGGGTGAAGCTGCAGCTGCCGGCCAACGACACCCTGCGTTACCACGCCGGCCAGTACATCGAGTTCATCCTGCGCGACGGCGCCAGGCGCAGCTACAGCATGGCCAACGCGCCGCACACCCTGGTGCAGCCTGTGGCGGGCGGCACCGGCAACACCGCCCCCATGGTGGAACTGCACATCCGCCACATGGCCGGCGGCCAGTTCACCGACCACGTCTTCGGCGCAATGAAGGAAAAGGAAATCCTGCGTGTCGAAGGCCCCTACGGCAGCTTCTTCCTGCGCGAGGACTCGGCCAAGCCGATGATCCTGCTGGCCTCCGGCACGGGTTTCGCGCCGCTCAAGGCGGTCATCGAGCACATGCAGTTCAAGGGCATCACCCGCCCCGCCACCCTCTACTGGGGCGGCCGCCGACCCGAAGACCTGTACATGGACGCCTGGGTCAAGGCCCAGGCCGCCGCGATGCCCAACCTCACCTACGTGCCGGTCATCTCCAATGCCACGCCCGAGGATGGCTGGACCGGCCGCACGGGCTTCGTCCACCGCGCCGTGCTGGAAGACTTCGCCGACCTCTCGGGTCACCAGGTCTATGCCTGCGGCGCGCCCATCGTGGTGAACTCGGCCCATGCGGACTACACATCGCTGGGCCGGCTGCCGGACGAGGAGTTTTTCGCGGACTCGTTCACCAGCGAGGCGGACAAACACGCGGGCTGAAGCCGCGTTCCATCGCCGCCTGTTTCAAAGAAAAAACGCCCCATCCTTTCGAGGATGGGGCGTTTTTCATTCAGAACGCAGGGTCAACGGGCGATTCAGACCGGCGCGTGATGGTGGTGGTGATGATGGCGGCGGTGCTTCTGGTGCTTGATATGCCGGCTGGCCTTGTTTTGCGCCTTGACGAGCTGCTGGCGCTCATGGGTGGTCACCACACCGTCGGACTTGGCGCGCGCCTCCTGCACGGCGATGTGGTTCTGCTCACGCTGCAAACTGGCCGCCTGGCGAGGCGCAAGCTGACCCGAGGCAACGCCCTGGTCAATGCGTTGCTGCTGGTGGGCCTGGCGCTGGTCCACGCGCGGGGTGGCTGGCGCTGGTGCCTGGGCGAAGGAGGCGCCTGCGGTGGTCAACAGGACGGCGGCAATCAGGGTCTGGATCTTCATGGTGAGTTCCTCTTGGGTGGTGGTTGGGGTTCTGGTTTGGGGACAGCATCGCTGCCTGCACCTACAACGCCCGGCCGGCGCAGGGCCATGACTGCCGCCGTGCAAAGCCGTGTAAGGGAATGTCACCGTGGCGCGGACCCTGAGGCTCTGCACAATGGCGGCATGAAACGCCGAACCCTGCTCCTCTCTTCGCTGGCCGCCACCGCCGCCCTGGCCGCCGCCGACGCCGCGCTCGCGCAGGCGCGCCCGATCCGCCTGATCGTGCCCTACGCCCCGGGCGGCCCGATCGACGTGACCGCGCGGCTGCTGGCCGAGCGCGTCAAGGACTCGCTGGGCACGGTGATCATTGAAAACCGCCCCGGCGCGGGCGGCAACATCGGCGCCGACGCCGTGGCCAAGGCCGCGCCCGACGGCCTGACCATCGGCATCGCGGCCGTGGCCACGCACGCCATCAACCCCTGGCTCTACGCGAAGATGCCCTACAACGCGGCGACCGATTTCGCCCCCATCACCCAGATGCTGCGCGTGCCCAACGTGCTTGTGATGAACGCCGACACCGCCGCGCGCCTGAAGATCGCCACACTGGCCGACCTCGTCCGCTACGCCAGGGCCAACCCGGCGAAACTCAACTACGGCAGCGGCGGCAACGGCAGCGCCGGTCACCTGGCGGGCGAGATGTTCAAGCGCGACGCCGGCATTTTCGCGGTGCACATTCCCTACAACGGCGGCAACCCGGCGCAGCTCGCGCTGCTGTCGGGCCAGGTTGATTTCAACTTCGACAACCTCGCCACGGCCGCGCCCAACATCAGGAGCGGCAAGCTCAAGGCACTGGCCGTGACCACGCTCAAGCGCAGCCCCGCCCTGCCCGACGTGCCATCCGTCGCCCAAAGCGGCGTGGAAGGGCTCAAAGGTTTCGAGATCGACACCTGGTGGGGGCTCGTGGCGCCCGCCGCCACGCCCAGGGACGTGGTGGCGCGGCTGAACCAGGCCTTCGTGGCGGCGCTCAATGCGCCCGAGACCCACACCCGCTTTGCGTCACTGCTGGCCGAGCCCGCGCCCGGCACGCCCGACGAGTTCGGCGCGTTCATGAAACGCGAGCTGGCGAAATACGAACGCGTGGTGAAGGCGTCGGGCGCGAAGGTGGACTGAAGTCAAACCGCCGCAATCGCCTCGCGCACCGCCGCCAGCTGCCGGCGCGACACGGTCAGCAGTTCGTCGAGCCCGTTCAGGCGCACGGCCCAACCCTCGCCCTCCTCCAGGTCGTGGTGTTTTTCCAGCGCGCGCACGGCACTGCGAGCAACCAGCGCGTTGCGGTGGATGCGCATGAAACGGTCTGCGTGGCGTTCCTCGAGTTCGCTGAGCGCGCCGTCGAGGATGTAGCTCTTCGCGGCCGTGCGCACCGTCACGTACTTGAGTTCGGCCTTGAAATACAGCACCTCGGACAGCGGCAAACGCTCGGTGCGGCCCCGGTCCTGGATGATCAGCACCTCTTCGGCCGCGCCCGTCACGGGCGCCCGCCCGGCGGCGACCAGGCGCTCCACCTTCTGCAGCGCGGCCTGCAGGCGCTCCAGCCGCACCGGCTTGGTCAGGTAGTCCACGGCCTCCACGTCGAAGGCCTGCAAGGCGTGCCCGGCGTGCGCGGTGACGAACACCACGGCCGGCGCACCCGGCAGCGTGCGCAGGGTCTGCGCCAGCGTCAGGCCGTCGGCGCCCGGCATGTGGATGTCGAGCAGCGCCAGGTCGAAGCGCTCGCGCCGCAACAGCGCCAGGGCGTCGGCCGCATTGGCCGCCTCGCCGGCCACAATGGCGGCCGGCGCGGTGCATTCGCCCAGCAGCGTGCGCAGGCGCGAGCGGGCCAGCGCCTCATCGTCCACGATCAGCACCCTGAGCGTCATGGGGCGGCCCCCCCGGCGGGCATGGGCGCCTCGATGCGCACCTGGTAGACGCCATCGACCAGCGCGGTGCGGAAGGTGCCTTGCAAATCGTGCAGCAGGTTGAGCCGGTCGCGCACATTGGCCAGCGCCACGCCGTGCCCGTGCGGCCCCTGCCCGGCCGGCACGGTATTGGTCACCTTGATGATCGCCATGCCGGCGCGGCACTGCGTGGAGATGCGGATTTCCGCACCGCTGGCGCTGGGCTCAACGCCGTGTTTGACGGCGTTTTCGACCAGCGGCTGCAGCAGCAGCGGCGGCAGCATGGCCGCGCCCGCCGCTTCGTCGATCGACCATTCCACGCGCAGCCGGTCGCCAAAGCGGGCCTGCTCGATCTCCAGGTAGCGCCCGGCCAACGCGATCTCGTGCGCCAGCGTGACCGATTCGCCCTGGTCCATCAGCGCGTGGCGGAACAGCTCGGCCAGGTCTTCCAGCACCGCCTCGGCCCGGGCCGGCTCGTCGCGCACCAGCGCGATCGCGGTATTCAGGGTGTTGAACAGAAAATGCGGGCGGATGCGCGCCTGCAGCTCGGTCAGCCGTGCGGCCGTGGTCGCCGGCGTGCGGCCCTTGACGCGCCAGACCAGCGCCGCCACCAGCAGGCCCGCCATCAGCGCGCCCGCGAAGGCGCTGGCCGTCCACGGCGCCGGGTCGGCGACGCCCGCCAGCGCCAGCAGGCCGCAGCCGTAGAGCCCGGCCAATGCGCCCAGCACCACGCCCGCCGTGTACTGCACGCCGCGCGGGCGCTGCGACAGGGGTTTCTTGAGGCTGCAGGCCGCGATCAGCCAGGCCAGCGTGGCGGGCAAGGCCCCGCCAGTCACAACCGACACCCGGGACAGCCATTCCGCGAAGCTGGCCGCGCCAAACATCACCGCCACACCGACCACTGCCACAACGAACAGCACCGCGCGCAGGATCACGCCGACGTGGCAGGCGTCGAAGACCAGGGCCTGATCGGGACGCGTTGGCGCATCCTGAGGGGGCCAGTCCTGGAAGGTCGATAAAATTTGCGAGTCTTTCATCCGGTCAATGCGCGTAATGCCGCATTATTGGTGATCCCCCGCTGCAACCCCAAATGCCGGCCCCCGTCGAGGGGTTCCCGCCCCAAGTGATGTCACAAAACCAATTCGACAAGAAATCCCAAGCCTGGTCGGCCCTGTTCTCCGAACCCATGAGCGAGTTGGTCAAGCGCTACACCGCCAGCGTGTTCTTCGACAAACGCCTGTGGCAGGCCGACATCGCGGGCAGCCTGGCGCACGCAGAGATGCTCGGCGCGCAAGGCATCATCAGCGCCGAAGACCGCGCAGCCATTGAACGCGGCATGGCGCAGATCACGGCCGAGATCGAATCCGGCGCGTTCGAGTGGAAGCTCGACCTGGAAGACGTGCACCTGAACATCGAGGCGCGCCTGACCCAATTGGTGGGTGACGCCGGCAAGCGCCTGCATACCGGCCGCAGCCGCAACGACCAGGTCGCCACCGACGTGCGCCTGTGGCTGCGCAGCGAGATCGACCTGATCGACGGCCTGCTGGCCGACCTGCAGAAGTCGCTGGTGGACGTGGCCGAACAAAACGTCGAAACCATCCTGCCCGGTTTCACCCACCTGCAGGTGGCCCAGCCCGTGAGCTTCGGCCACCACCTGCTGGCCTACGTGGAAATGTTCGCGCGCGACACCGAACGCATGGCCGACGTGCGCCGGCGCACCAACCGCCTGCCGCTGGGCTCGGCCGCGCTGGCCGGCACCACCTACCCGCTGGACCGCGAGCGCGTGGCGCGCACCTTGGGCATGGTCGATGCGCAGGGCCACGCGCAGGTCTGCCAGAACAGCCTGGACGGCGTGAGCGACCGCGACTTCGCGATCGAATTCACCGCCGCCGCTTCTCTGTGCATGGTCCACATCAGCCGCTTCAGCGAGGAGCTGATCCTGTGGATGAGCCAGAACTTCGGCTTCATCAAGATCGCCGACCGCTTCACCACCGGCAGTTCCATCATGCCGCAGAAGAAAAACCCCGACGTGCCCGAATTGGCGCGCGGCAAGACCGGCCGCGTGGTCGGCCACCTGATGGGCCTGATCACCTTGATGAAGGGCCAGCCCCTGGCCTACAACAAGGACAACCAGGAAGACAAGGAACCGCTGTTCGACACGGTGGACACGCTCAAGGACACGCTGCGTATCTTCAGCGAGATGGTCGGCGGCCAACTGAACCCGGCCACTGGCGCCAAGGAAGGCGGCATCACCGTGAACGCGCAAGCCATGGAGCAGGCCGCGCTCAAGGGCTACGCCACCGCCACCGACCTGGCCGATTACCTGGTCAAGAAGGGCCTGCCGTTCCGCGACGCGCATGAAACCGTGGCCCACGCCGTCAAAGCCGCCGTGACCCACAACTGCGACCTGTCGGAACTGCCCCTGGCCGTGCTGCAGCAGTTCAACCCCGCCATCGACAAAGACGTGTACGACTGCCTGAGCCTGCGCGGCTCACTGAACGCCCGCAACACCCTGGGCGGCACCGCGCCGGCACAGGTGCGGGCGCAGATCGCACGGCATCGGGCACGGCTGGGGTGAGCGCAGCGCGACATGAGGCCCGTCAGGCCTCTTCGCGCGCAAGAACCGCATCCCCCTCCATGAAAATCTGCGCAATCTGACTGCGCAGCCACTGGTTCCCGGCGTCGGTGTGAAAGCGCTCATGCCAGCACTGCTTGACGACGAATTCGGGGAGAACGATGGGCAGGGGCATCAGCTTGAGGGCGTAGGCCGACGCGAGCTGGTTCGCCGCACTGCGCGGCACCATCGCCACGAGATCGGTCTGGATCACGATGGCCGGAAGCACCAGGAAGTTCTGCACCCGCAGCACGATGCGCTCCTGCAGGCCGAGCTTGAGCAGCGATTGCTCCAGCACGCTGTGGCCGGTGCCGTGCGGGGCTACCACGGCATGGCTGGCCTGCCTGAACCGTTCCAGGCTCATTTCATCCGCGAACAGCGGGTGCCCGGGCCGGGCGATGCCGATGTACTGTTCACGGAACAGGCGTTGCTGGTAGTAGCCGGTCTTCATGTCCGGCAGGTTGCCGATGGCGAGATCCACCTCGCCGCTTTCCAGCGCCGCCTGGGGGTTGTGATCCGGCATGGGCAGGGTCGTCAGCTTCACGCCGGGGGCCACGCTGCGCAGGTGGGCAAGCAGGCGCGGCAGAAAGAACGCTTCGCCCAGATCGGTGAGGAACAGGGTGAAGGTGCGCCGGTCGCTGGCCGGATCGAACTGGCGCCGGGCGTGCAGGGCGCTGCGCAGGGTGGCCAGCGCCTCGCGCAGCGGCTGTGCCATGCGCTCGGCGTGGGGCGTCGGTTCCATGCCCCGGCCGGTGCGCACGAAGAGCCGGTCGCCCGTGATCTGGCGCAGGCGGTTGAGCGCGTTGCTCACGGTGGGCTGGGCCAGCTCCAGCCTGTCCGCCGCGCGGGAGATGTTCCGCTCGGCCAGGATGGTGTCGAAGATCACCAGCAGGTTGAGGTCCAGATTCAGCAGCGGCAGGGGTGGTTCACTATTTTTCACTGGAATAAAGGTATTCACAACTATTCATTGTTTTGATCATACCGAGTCCCTAAAGTCGCCCCAGACCCCAACAAAGGAGACTGAAATGCTGGATGGATTCACCCCCTGGCCGGAAGAACTTGCGGACCGTTACCGGGCCGCCGGTGACTGGGAAGGCCTGCGCTTGTGGGACATGATGGTCCGCACAGTGGCCCGCTTTCCCGACAAGGTGGCCCTGGTGGCCGGCGAGCAGCGCCAGACCTACGCCGAACTGGACCGCATCTGTGCCCGCCTGGGTGCGGCCTTGCTGAAGCAGGGCATCCGCCCCCTGGACCGGGTGGTCCTGCAACTGCCCAACATTCCCGAATTCGTCCACTACTACCTGGCCTTGGTGCGCATCGGGGCGATCCCGGTGCTGGCCCTGCGCGCGCACCGCCAGACCGAGGTGCGCCATTTCATCCGGGCGTCCGGCGCCGTCGCCTACGTGGTGCCGGATGTGGCGCACAAGTTCGACTACCGGCCCATGGCGGCGCTCATGCAGCAGGAGTTTGCGGACCTGCGCTCGGTCATCGTGGTGGGCGAGGCGCAGGCCGGCCAGACGGCCCACGACGACCTGCTCGCCACGGTGGACGACGCGGCGATCCCCGCCCTGCTGGCCACGGCCCGCTTCGACGCCGGCGACGTGGCCACGATGCTGCTGTCGGGCGGCACCACGTCGCTGTCCAAGCTGATCCCCCGCACGCACCAGGACTACGTGCTCAATGCCCGGCTCTGCGGCCAGGCGGCGGGGTTCAACGAACACACCGTGTTCATGGCTATTCTGCCGCTGGGGCACAACTACAACCTCGCGTCGCCAGGCATCCTGGGTGTGTTCCACGCGGGGGGCACCGTGGTGCTGGCCCCGTCCACCGACACCACGGAGATCTTCCGTCTGGTGGAAGCAGAAAAAGTGTCGGTCATCGCGGCGGTGGTGCCGCTGATTTCGGCCTGGCTCGGCGCGCCGGAGCCGGACCGCTTCGACCTCTCGTCGCTGCGGGTCATCCAGAACGGCGGCGCCCGCCTGGCCCCGGAACTGCGCCAGCGCCTGATGAGCCGTTTCGGCTGCAAGCCCCAGGAGATCTACGGCACGGCCGAGGGCCTGATCAACATGACGCGGCTGGACGACCCCGAGGACCTGCTGCTGCACAGCTCCGGCCGCCCGGTCTGCGAGGCCGATGAAATCAAGGTCGTGGACGACAACGGCAATGAAGTGCCCGACGGCGAGCCCGGCGAACTGCTGACCCGCGGCCCCTACACGATTCGCGGCTACTACATGGCCCCGGACAAGAACGCCGAGGCGTTTACCGGGGACGGCTTCTACCGCATGGGCGACATCGTTCGCAAGCAGGGCCGCAACCTCTACACCGAAGGCCGGCGCAAGGACCTCATCAACCGCGGCGGCGAAAAGATCAGCTGTGAAGAGGTGGAGAACTTCATCCACAGGCACCCGGCGGTGAAGTCCGCGTGCCTGGTGGCCATGCCCGACCCGGTGTTCGGCGAGAAGGCCTGCGCCTTCGTCATTCCCAAGGAAGGCCAAGGCCTCGGTTTCGAAGAACTGGTCGCCTTCCTCAAGGCCCAGCAGATCGCCAGCTACAAGCTGCCCGAGCGGCTCGAGGTCGTGAGCCAGTTCCCGCTCAGCCCCGTGGGCAAGATCCTCAAGCGCCAGCTGCGCGACGAGATCGCCGCCAGGATCGAACACGAAGCGGCGGGCGCCGCCCGCTGAGGGCGGCCGCAAGGCCCGCCCATTCACACCCTCAAAAGGAGACAAACATGAAGATCAAGATCATCGGCGCCGGTCCCGCCGGCCTGTATTTCGCGGCCCTGATGAAGCGCCATGACCCGGGCCACGAGATCACGCTCTATGAACGCAGCCCGCGCCATGCCACCTGGGGCTTCGGCGTGGTGTTTTCCGACCGCGCGCTGGAGTTCCTGCGCGCCGACGACGAGGCGCTGTACCAGTACCTCACACCGCACATGGAAACCTGGCCCCACCTCACCATCCAGGTGAACGACACCCGCATTCCCATTACCGGCAACGGCTTTGCCGCCACGGGCCGCCTGGAAATGCTGAACCTGATGTACGCCTACGTGGAACAACTGGGCGTGCGCATCGAGTTTGAGACGGACATCCAGTCGCTGGACGAGGTGAAGGACGCCGACCTGATCGTCGGGGCCAACGGCGCGTTCTCCTGGGTGCGCACGCAAAACGAGGACAAGTTCGGCACCGTCACCGACTGGCGGCCCAACAAGTTCATCTGGTATGGCACCAGCCAGGTGTTCGACAGCCTGTCCCTCACCTTCCGCG
>JAHFQI010000042.1 GCA_023259355.1 Comamonadaceae bacterium | reverse complement strand
GTGCACGAGTGGTTTGTGATTGACGCGACCGACAAGGTCCTCGGACGAGTAGCCAGCGAAGTTGCTCTCCGTTTGCGCGGCAAACACAAGGCCATTTACACGCCTCACGTCGATACCGGTGACTTCATCGTCATCATCAATGCAGCCCAGCTCCGTGTGACCGGCGCCAAGTCCCTGGACAAGGTGTACTACCGTCACTCCGGCTATCCCGGCGGCATCACGGCCACCAATTTCCGCGACATGCAAGCCAAGCACCCCGGCCGCGCGCTGGAAAAGGCCGTCAAGGGCATGCTGCCCAAGGGCCCGCTCGGCTACGCCATGATCAAGAAACTCAAGGTTTACGGTGGCGCTGAGCACCCGCATTCCGCCCAACAGCCTAAAGTGCTGGAAATCTAAGGAGCCTTGAGATGATTGGTGAATGGAACAATGGCACCGGCCGTCGCAAATCCAGCGTCGCCCGCGTGTTTCTGAAAAAAGGCACCGGCAAGATCACGGTCAATGGCAAGGACATCCAGGCCTACTTCGGCCGCGAGACCTCCATCATGATCGCCAAGCAGCCGCTGTTTTTGACCAACCATGTCGAAACCTTCGACATCCAGGTCAATGTGCACGGCGGCGGTGAATCCGGTCAGGCTGGCGCCACCCGCCACGGCATTACCCGTGCCCTGATCGACTATGACGCGACGCTCAAGCCCGCACTGAGCCAAGCCGGCTTCGTGACGCGCGATGCGCGTGAAGTCGAACGTAAAAAGGTCGGCCTGCATTCCGCTCGCCGCGCCAAGCAGTTCTCCAAGCGCTAATTCGCTTTTTACTGCCCCGACAAAGCCGCTCAAGTTCGCTTGGAGCGGCTTTGTTCTTTTTGTCCGGTTGATCCGCCCCACCTCCGCTCCGCCTCTCCATGCGATTCAAGCTGCTTCGCCGCCGGTTGACCATCAGCGCCCCCCGCGTGGCCGTGCGCAGCGCCATGCCCTGGCCATTGCGCTGGGCGCTGGCGGCCATCGTGCTCGGTTTTTGCGCGGCCATCGCCTTGTGGGCGTTCGAATTCGGAAAAGGCCTTGCCGGGCTGGATACCGGCGCCCGTGAAGAGCTGGTCAGGTTGCGCCAGGAGGTGCTGCGCCTGCGCGAGGAACGCGACAAGGCGCAGTCGGTCGTGAACACATCGGGCAGCCTGCTGACGGCCGAGAAGGCGGCGCAGGACCGGTTGATGGCGCAGCTGCGGCAGCTGGAGGTCGAAAACCGCGCGTTGCGTGACGATCTGGGCTTTTTCGAAAAGCTGCTCCCCGCGGGGGGCGCTGAAGGCATTGCCATCCGTGGCCTGCAGGCCGATGTGCTGGCGGGCGGCCAGGTCAAATGGCAGGTGCTGGTGATCCAGCCGGTGAAGAATGCACCCGAATTCAACGGCAAGCTGGAAGTCACCTTCGCGGGGCTGCAGAACGGCAAGCCCTGGTCCATGGCCTTGCCGGGCGGGGCGCTGGCGCTGCAGATGCGGCAGTACCGCCGCATGGAAGGCGTGATCGAGTTGCCCGCCCAGGCCGTGGTAAAAACAGTGTCGGCCAAGGTGGTCGAGGGCAGCGCCACCCGGGCGCTGCAGACCGTGAAGCTCTAGGCGCCGTTCCGGCCCCAAACCCCGCCAACTTTGAGGAGTCCGCCATGTTCGGGAAAAAAAAGCAGCCGCCCATCAAAAGCCTGATTGCCCATGGCAGCCGGATCGAGGGCAACTACATCTTCGCCGACGGCCTGCGCGTGGACGGCGAGGTGGTGGGGGATATCCGGGCCAATCCCGACCATCCGAGCATCCTGGTCATTTCCGAGAGCGCCTCGGTCACCGGTGTGATCCATGCGGACCACGTCATCGTCAACGGGCGTGTGCTCGGTCCGGTGCATGCCAGCGAGTTGCTGGAACTGCAGCCCAAGGCCGACATCCAGGGTGATGTGAGCTACAAGGCGCTGGAGATGCACCAGGGCGCCATCATCACGGGCCAATTGCGGCCGCTGGGGGGCGCCGCAGGAGAAAAGCCCACACTGAAACTGGCGGCAAATAACGACTGACTGAATTCCCGAGCAATTTGCAGTAGTATTACCCCAAATCTTTCACCGGAGTCGCCATGAGTGCCGTAGCCGAGAACATCCAGACTGAAATGCCCGCCCCCATCCTGTTCACCGACAGCGCAGCCGCCAAGGTGGCCGACCTGATTGCCGAAGAGGGCAATCCTGACCTGAAACTGCGGGTTTTCGTGCAGGGCGGCGGCTGTTCCGGCTTCCAGTACGGGTTCACGTTCGATGAAGTGACCAACGAAGACGACACCACCATGACCAAGAACGGTGTGTCGCTGTTGATTGACGCCATGAGCTACCAGTACCTGGTCGGCGCGGAAATCGACTACAAGGAAGACTTGCAGGGCGCGCAGTTCGTGATCAAGAATCCCAACGCCACCACCACCTGCGGCTGCGGGTCGTCGTTCTCGACCTGATTCATGGCCTTGCCGGGCGTGCGCCCGGGATTTGCCTCAGCGGGGGTAGATCGCACCCAGTACACGGGCACCACGGGTGCCCGTGACGCTTTCCAGACTCCCCGTTTCGCGCCGCACGGCCTTGCGAGCCAGCCAGGCGAAGGCGGCCGCCTCCACCTGCAGCGGCGGCAAACCGAATTCCGCTGATGACGCGACCGATACGCCGGGCAATGCCGCCTGCAGGCGCTGCATGAGCGCTGTGTTGAGGGCGCCGCCGCCACACACGATCAGTGTCTTGCTGCCGGCTCCGTGGCGCTGGAGATCATTGGCGCAGGACACCACGGTGAATTCAAGCAGCGTCGCCTGCACGTCGGCGGGCGCAGCGCCGCCAAAGGCCGCCAGCTTTGTTGCCAGCCAGGCTGGATTGAACAGGTCGCGCCCCGTGCTTTTAGGTGGCATCTGCTGGAGGAAGGGCTCGTTCATGAGCATTTCGAGCAGTCCGGGAACGCGCTTGCCGCTGGCGGCCCAGCGCCCGCCGTCGTCAAACGGCTGGCCGGTGTGTTGTTGGCACCAGTGGTCCATCAGTGCGTTGCCGGGACCGCAGTCGAAGCCCAGCACGCGGCCGTCGGCGCCCAGCACGCTCAGGTTCGAAATGCCGCCCAGGTTCAGCACGCAGACGGTTTCGCCGGGGCGGGCGAAGACCTCGCGGTGAAACAGCGGCACCAGGGGCGCACCCTGGCCGCCCGCCGCAACATCGCGGCTGCGGAAATCGGCCACCACATCGATGCCAACGAGTTCCGCCAGAAGGGCCGGGTTGTTGAGCTGCAGGGTATAGCCCGTACCATCAAACTCCTGCGGGCGGTGGCGCACGGTCTGGCCGTGCGCGCCGATCGCCGCGATGTCCCCCGGGGCGAGCCCGGCCTGGTTCAGCAGTGACTGGACGACGCCGGCGTACACACGGACCAGTCCATTGGCAGCCAGCGCCGCGCGGTGCAGCTCGTCGGCGCCGGGGGTGTTGAGGGCCAGCAGCTCGGCGCGAAGCGCCGGTGGAAACGGGGCGAAAGCGTGCCCGCGAACCTGCGGCCGGCCGGCGAGGAAGGCCACCAGCACCCCGTCCACCCCGTCCAGCGAGGTGCCGGACATCAGTCCGAGATACGGCCCGGCGGAATCGGCCAACGGCGGTGGCTCGCGGCGGGTGGTTACTGGGCGCTGGTCTGGCGCATCGATTCGGATGCGGCCAGCGTGAGCCGCGCCGTGCCGGCAGCTTGGGCAAACGCCGCCTTGGCGGCCGCGGACACAGGGATGGTCTCGCTTTGCTGGGCAATCGTCATCGGGTCCTGATGGTGGCCGTTCACGCGGAATTCGAAATGCAGGTGCGGGCCGGTGGCCCAACCGGTGGAGCCCACCGCGCCGATGTTGTCGCCCTGGCTGACGCCCTGGCCTTGGCGCACGCCGATGCGGCTCAGGTGGGCATAGACCGTGGTGTTGTTGTTGCGGTGCTTGATGTAGACCACGTTGCCGAACCCGTTCTGCCTGCCCGCGAACTCCACCACGCCGTCGCCGACGCTGCGCACGGCCGTGCCGGTGGGCGCCGCGTAGTCCACGCCCAGGTGGGCTTTCCAGGTTTGCAGGATCGGGTGGAAGCGCATCTTGAAGCCGCTGGTCACACGCGAAAACTCCATCGGCGATGCCAGGTAGGCACGGCGCAGGCTCTGTCCATCGAGGTTGTAGTAGCCGCCCTTCTGGCCGGGCTCCTGGAACCACATAGCCTGGTAGGTCTTGCCGGCGTTGACGAACTCGCTGCTCAGGACCCGGCCCGCGCGCAGCGGCTCGCCGTCGGCTTCGAGCGTTTCATAAACGATGGAGAAGCGGTCGCCCTTGCGCAGGGCGCGGTGGAAGTCGATATTGCCCGAGAAGATCTCGGCCACCTGGGTGGCCACGGCATCGGGGATGCGGGCGTCGTCGGTGGCGGCGAACAGCGAGGACTGGATGGTGCCGCCGACCAGGCGCGTGGAGGCGACCAGCGGCGCGGTTTCGGTGCGCGAAGCGAAGCCCTGCGGCGTTTTCTCGATCACCAGGCGCTGGAAGCTGCCGTCGGATTCCGAGTTGATCCAGCGCGTGGTGAGCGAAAGCAGCTCCTGGCGCTCGCTGGCCTCGGCCGACACGCTGCGGCCGGAACGGCCCAGCAGGGCCTGGCGCGCGGCAGTGTCGCCGCGCAGGAATGCCGCCGCAGCCGGGTCCACCAGGCCCAGGCGCTGAAACAGCGTCTCGGCCGTGTCGCTGGCGCGGGTGGTGTCGGTGCGGAACAGCTTGAAGCTGTGGACGTCCATGGCGTCCGCCTGGGTTTTCAGGGCCAGCGGCTGGACCGCTTCCAGAACCTCCCGCACCGGCAGGTTGCTGGCATCCGGCGCGAACGAGGCCACGGCAAAAGCGCCGCCACCACCACCCATGAGAAGGGTGGCAACCACGGCGGCGATGCGTTTGGGATGGCGTTCGAGAAGGCTCTGCAGCGAGTTGGCGATAAGAATCAGACCGTTTTTCAAAACTGGTATTTCCAAACGTAGGACGGTTTTATGGGGCCGGGCGGAACGGGTCCGCCGCCTGTGTGATGCCGCACAGACATCGCCACTTAAAATCAGGGGCACGCGAAACCGCCAAGTATACCGGGGCGGACTTTTGTTACCTACGAAAAAACCCTTATGAATCAAGCTGTTGTTACAACTTTTCCCGTAACCGACCGGGTGCGCGAGGCGCTCGCCGTCTCGCGGCGCGGTTGTGATGAACTGATTCCCGAGGAGGATTGGGTCAGGAAGCTGGCCCGCTCGGAGGCCACCGGCGTGCCGCTGCGTATCAAGCTGGGGCTGGACCCGACCGCGCCCGACATCCATGTCGGCCACACCGTGGTGCTCAACAAGATGCGCCAGCTGCAGGATCTGGGGCACCAGGTGATCTTCCTGATCGGTGATTTCACCAGCCTGATCGGCGACCCTTCGGGCCGCAACAGCACGCGCCCGCCGCTCACGCCCGAGCAGATCAAGCTCAACGCGGAAACCTACTACCGCCAGGCCAGCCTGGTGCTGGACCCGGCGCGCACCGAGATTCGCTACAACAGCGAGTGGTGCGAGCCGCTGGGCGCGACCGGCATGATCCAGCTCGCCTCGCGCTACACCGTGGCGCGCATGATGGAGCGCAACGACTTCCACGACCGCTTCAAGGCCGGCTCGCCCATCAGCGTGCACGAGTTCCTCTACCCGCTGATGCAGGGCTACGACTCGGTGGCGCTCAAATCCGACCTGGAGCTCGGTGGCACCGACCAGAAGTTCAACCTGCTCATGGGCCGCCATCTGCAGGCCGAATACGGCCAGGAGCCGCAATGCATCCTGACCATGCCGCTGCTCGAAGGGCTGGACGGCGTCGAAAAGATGTCCAAGTCCAAGAATAACTACATCGGCATCAGCGAGGCGCCCAACACCATGTTCGCCAAGGTGCTGAGCATCTCCGACGTGCTGATGTGGCGCTGGTACACGCTGCTGTCGTTCAAGTCGATGGCCGACATCGAGGCGCTGAAGAAGGAAGTCGAGGGCGGCCGCAACCCCAAGGACGCCAAGGTCGCGCTGGCCAAGGAGATCACGGCGCGTTTCCACGGCGCGGCGGCGGCGGACTCGGCCGAGCAGGACTTCATCAACCGCAGCAAGGGCGGCGTGCCCGACGAAATTCCCGAGGTGTCGTTGACGGGGGCCCCCTTGGGCATCGCCGCGTTGCTCAAGTCGGCGGGCCTCGCACCCTCGTCCTCGGAAGCCAACCGCCTGATCGACGGCGGCGGCGTGCGCATTGACTCCAGCGTGGTCAGCGACAAGGGCCTGAAGCTCGACGCCGGCACCTATGTGGTGCAGGTCGGCAAGCGCAAGTTCGCGCGCGTGAAGTTGGGGTGAGCCCCCACGCTCCAGCGCTGCGCGGGTCGCTTATTTGGCCCCGGCCGCTTCCAGCATCCTGACCATTTCGCCAAAGCCGCGTGAGCGGGCCAGTTGCAGCGGCGTGTTGCCCTGCCGGTCGGCCAGTTGCAGGTTGGCACGGGCATCGATCAGTGCCTTGAGCGTCGCCTGGTGGCGCGCGCCGCCGTTGCCCAGCACGATGGACTCGATCACCGCCGTCCAGTGCAGGTTGTTCACCTGGTCCAGCGGCGCGCCGGCCGCAATCAGCTGGCGCACCACGCCGTCGTGGCCCAGGTGCGCCGCCGCGATCAGCGCCGTGCCGTCGTAGCGGCTGGTGGTGAGTTTCGCGCTGGCGCCCAGTTGCAGCAGCACACGCAGGGTGTCTTCATCGTCGGCGACCGATGCAATGGTCACACCGTCGTAGCGGTCGTTTTCCAGCAGGTGGAGGTCGGCGCCGGCCTTGGCCAGTGCCCGGATGGCGCCGCGCTGCCGGGCAAAAGCGGCCACATGCAGCGGCGTGCGCCCATGGGCGTCACGTGCGTTGGGGTTGGCGCCCGCGGCGGCGAGCCGTTCGATCTTGGCAGTATCGCCCCGATGGGCGGCCGCGTGCAGGCCTTGGTACTGGGCGGCCTCGGCGGGGATGGGGGGCACCTGGGCCGCAGCCGGCAGTGCCGCCAGCAGCCACAGACCGCAGCCGGCGGCGGCCAGCAGCCGCGCCCAGTGCCGCAGGGTGGATGTCAGGTGAATCGGCTGCATGGCGGGCTTTCGGGGGCGTGGCGAAGGGGTTTACTTCAGCAGGTCCTGGACCTTGGCGATGCCGGCCAGGGCGCATTCCTCGTCGATGCTGCCCGCCGGGGCGCCGCCCACGCCGACCGCGCCGATGACCTCGTTGCCGACCTTGACCGGCACGCCGCCGCCCAGCAGCAGGAAGCCGGGGATCTGCCCCAGGTTGGCGGCGCCCGGATTCTTCTGCGAGATTTCCATGATGGCCAGCGTGTTGTTCTTGGCCGAGGCCGAGGTGAAGGCCTTCAGGCGGCTGGCTTCCAGCGTGTGTGCGCCCGCGTTGTCGGCGCGCTGCACGGCGCGAACGGTGCCGGCGCGATCGACCACGGTGGCCGCGACGTTGAAGTTCTTGGCGCTGCAGGCCGCGACGGTGGCGCCGGCGATCTGGTTGGCCAGTTCGAGCGACATGTTTTTCTCGGTTCGCACGGCCTGGGCGCTGGCGGCGGTGGCGATCAGGGACAGGGCGAGGGCCGAAGCCTTGATGAGGGATGACATGGGGATTCTCCTTGGGGTGTTGTCGGGGCCGATCCAGCGTTGTGCCGAACCGTGGGAGAACTGTAAAAAACGGGCGCCGGGCGCGCCATTCGTACGGCTACGCGCCCCGCTCCGTAGAACTACGGAGCGGCGCCGTCCACCAGCGCCGCGTAGCTGCGGATCAGCTGTGCCAGCGACTCGGCTTCGAGCTTGGCGAACAGGTTGGCGCGGTGGGTTTCCACGGTGCGCGGCGACAGGTCCAGCGCGCGCCCGATTTCCTTGTTGGTCAGGCCCGCCACGATGAGCCCGAGCACCTCGCGTTCGCGCTCCGACAGCTGGGCATAACGGTCGCGCGCATGGCGGTCGGCCTGGTGCCTTTCGCGCGATTTCACATGCTGGCGCACCGCTTGTTGCAAGGCCTCCAGCAAAGCCTCGTCATCCACCGGTTTTTCCAGGAACTCGGCCGCGCCCGACTTGAAGGCGCGCCGGCACATCTCCACGGTGCCATGGCCGGTGAGCAGGATGACCGGCTGGTCCACGCCCTGCGCCACCAGCGTGTCCAGCACCGTCAGGCCGCTGATGCCCGGCATGCGCACGTCGAGCACGATGGCGCCGATGCCCTGGCGGTCAAAGCCGTTCATGAAGGCCAGCGGGTCGGCCCAGGTCTGCACGCGCAGGCCCACGGTGCCGATCAGCAGGGCCAGGCTGTCGCGCACCGCGGCGTCGTCGTCGATCAGGTGAATGACGGGCGAGAGCGTGCTTGCCCCGGTTGCGATGGCGTGGGGCGTGTTCATGGCGACCCCTGCGCGAGCGGCAGGCTCAAGCGGAACACCGCGCCGCGGGGCGGGTTCGGCTGCGCCGTGAGTGTGCCGCCCTGGTTGCTGGCCAGGGTTTCGCACAGGCTCAAACCCAGGCCCAGGCCGCCCGAGCGCGTGGAGAAAAACGGCTCGAAGATCCGGGTCAGCACCTCGGGCGCGATGCCCGGCCCGCTGTCGGCCACGGCCAGCCTGCCCTGGCCTTCGCTGGCGCCCAGGGTCAGCGTCAGGCGGCGCTCGCCGGGGGGCACCTGCTCCAGCGCCTGCAGGGCATTCATGATCAGGTTGTGGATGATCTGGTCCAGCGCCACGGGCTCGGCCCGCACGGTCACGTCCACGGTCGAATCCACCACCGGCGCGATGTTTCGTCGCTGGCATTCCGGCTCCAGCAGGTACAGCGCGCGGCGCACGGCGTCGGCCAGGTTCACGGCCTGCGCTGGCCCCGCCAGATCCGGCCGCTCGACCGCGCGGCGCAGGCGACCCACCACGTCCGAGGCGCGCCGCGCCTGCTCTACCGCCTGGACCATGGCGCCCCGCGCCGTGGCCAGCTCGGGCGGCTCCTCGTCGAGCAGGCGGCGCGCCGCCTGGGTGTTGGCCAGCACGGCCGTGAGCGGCTGGTTCAGTTCGTGGGCCATGCCGGCGGCCAGCTCGCCCAGGGTGTTCAGGCGCGCCACCTGGCCCAGGCGCAGCAACTCCTCGGCCCGGCGCCGCGCGGCGCGCTGGCGCAGCCACTGGCGCCATCCCGCCAGCGCGGCGGCGACGCCCAGTGCCCAGGCGGCCATGCGCCCCCAGGGCCATTCGGCCCAGCCCATGGTTCGCACCGCGACCATGTCGAACGGCTGGCTGTCGGCGGCCAGGTGTTTGTGAAACTCGAAGCGCCAGCCACCGTCGGCCAGCCGGCCGGGTTGCAGCTCAAAATGCTGGCCCTCGTGCTCCAGCGTCACGCGCACCGGGCTCGTGGCCGGCGGCACCGGCCATTCGCTCCAGGGGACCATGGCGCGCAGGTCGATCAGCAAGGCGTAGCTGCTGGGCGCAGCGGCCAGCACCAGCTGGTAGCGGCCCCCGGCCATGTCCACGGCCCCCAGTGCGGCGCGCTTTTGCGTGCGTGATGCGAGTTCCGCCGTGCGCAGGGCGGGGGCGGTCCATTCGGTATCCCGGTCGCGGCGCTGCACCGCCAGGATCTGCCCGTACAGTGCGGGCAGTCGTTGCTCCGGCGCCGCGTCGGCCGGGCCTTCTGGCGCGGGTTGCAGCAGCGCCAGCGTGGCCAGGATGGCGTCGTGTTGCACCACGCGCTGGCTCAGCAGCCGGTGCATGATGCGCGCGTCGGTTTCAAACGCCTCGCGCTGCCGCGCCATCTCCCACTGCGCGAGCGCGACCCCGCCCGCCAGGGTGATCAAAGCCCAGGCCAGCGCCCACCCGCGAAATGTTTGCCATGCCTGCCGCATCATCGGGCGGATTCTGGCACGGCGACGGCGCGACCCTGCACGACAATACCGGCATGTCCCCCGCTACCGCCCGTTTCCTGACCCCGCAGCGCCTGCTCATGGCCTCCGTCGGGGTCGCCGCCATCACCATCACGCTCAAGACCCTGGCTTGGTATATCACCGGTTCGGTCGGTCTGCTGTCGGACGCGATGGAGTCGTTCGTCAACCTGGCCAGCGCGATTTTCGGGCTCGTGATGGTGACGATCGCCGCGCGGCCGGCCGACGCGGACCACCCCTACGGGCACCACAAGGCCGAGTATTTTTCCTCCGGGTTCGAGGGCGTGCTGATCATCGCGGCGGCCCTGGGCATCATCTGGGCCGCGGGCCACCGGATCTTCGATCCCCAGCCGATTGAGCAGGTGGGCTGGGGCCTGGTGCTGTCGGTGGCCAGTTCGGCGCTCAACGGTCTGCTGGCCTGGGTGATGTTTCGCGCCGCGAAAGAGCACCGCTCGATCGCGCTGGAGGCCGATGCCAGGCACCTCGTGACCGACGTCTGGACCTCGGTGGGCGTGGTCGTCGGCATTGCGCTGGTGTATTTCACGGGCTGGCTGTGGCTCGATCCCGTGGTGGCCATGGGCGTGGCCGCCAACATTCTCAAAGAGGGCTTCCACCTGATGTGGCGCTCGTCGCAGGGGCTGATGGACGAGGCCGTGGAGCCGGACGTCCGGGCCACCATCGAGCAGACGCTGGCCGGCTTTGCCCACCAGCGCGGGGCCCTGCCCATCATCCGTTTTGACCACGTGACCACGCGCAAGGCCGGCCAGCGCCGCTTTGTCGACCTGCACATGCACATGCCCGCGAGCTGGTCGCTCGGGCGCGCGGCGGCTTTGCGCGCCAGCGTCGAGCAGGCGCTGATGAGCGCCGTGCCGGGCCTGCGCGCGACCATCCAGCTGCTGCCCAGCGACGTGGAAGCGCATTTCGATGACCCCAAGGACTTGATATGAAGCCCCCACGCTCATCACTTCGTGTATCGCTGCCCCCCGAGGGGGCCTCAGTGCCCTTCGGGCGGCCGGGCGGGCACTGAATTGATTTCTTTGTTGCAGCGCGTCAGCGAGGCGCGCGTGGTGGTGGATGGCGCGGTGGTCGGCGAAATCGGGGTCGGCCTGCTGGTGCTGGTGTGCGCCGAGCGCGGCGACAGCGAGGTCCAGGCCGACAAGCTGCTGGCCAAGCTTCTCAAGCTGCGGATTTTTTCCGACGAGGCTGGCAAGATGAACCGCAGCGTGCAGGATGTCGGCGGCGGCTTGCTGATCGTCAGCCAGTTCACGCTGGCGGCCGACACCTCGGGCGGCAACCGGCCCAGCTTCACCCAGGCCGCCGCGCCCGACGAGGGGCGCAGACTGTACGACTATTTCGTGGAGCGGGCGCGGGCGGCCCATCCGGTGGTGCAGACGGGCCAGTTTGCCGCCGACATGAAGGTGCAGCTCGTCAACGACGGCCCGGTGACGATTCCCCTGCGCACGACCTGAGCTTCGGTTCAGGCATACGGGTTCGGAAATCCCAGCCCGGCCAGGATCTCGATTTCATAGGCTTCCATGGCTTCGGCGTCCGCCTTGCTGGTTTCGTGGTCCCAGCCTTGCGCGTGCAGCGTGCCGTGCACCAGCAGGTGGGCGTAGTGCGCCTCCAGCGTCTTGCCCTGCTCGCGCGCTTCCTTCTCGACCACAGGCGCGCACAGCACCAGATCGGCGGTGACGACGGGTTCCTGCGTGTAGTCGAAGGTCAGCACGTTGGTGGCGTAGTCCTTCTTGCGGTAGTCGCGGTTGAGCGCCTGGCCTTCCTCGGCGTCGACGATGCGCACGGTGATTTCGGCGTCGGTGGCCAGCGCATGGCGAATCCAGCGCACGACCTTGTGGCGGGGCAGGGCGGCGCGATGGGGCGCGGCATTGGCCAGATGGCCGAACTGGAGCGAGAGTTGCAGCGTGTTGAGGGCCATGGGGCTGAAGGCGGGGCGGTTAATCGGCGTCCTTGCGGGACGCTGTGGAGCGGCCGCGCGCGTCGTAGGCGTCCACGATGCGCGCCACCAGCGGGTGGCGCACCACGTCCGCCGAGGTGAAGTGGCACGTCGCGATGCCCTTGACCCGTTTGAGCACACGTTCGGCATCGATCAGGCCGCTGAGCTGCGATTTGGGCAGGTCGATCTGGCTCACGTCGCCGGTCACCACGGCGCGCGCGCCGAAGCCGATGCGCGTGAGGAACATCTTCATCTGCTCGGGCGTGGTGTTCTGCGCCTCGTCCAGGATCACGAAGGCGTGGTTCAGCGTGCGCCCGCGCATGAAGGCCAGCGGCGCGATTTCCAGCGCGCCGCGCTCGAAGGCCTTGGTCACCTTGTCGAAACCCATCAGGTCGTACAGCGCGTCGTAGAGCGGGCGCAGGTAAGGGTCCACCTTCTGGCTCAGGTCGCCGGGCAGGTAGCCGAGCTTTTCGCCGGCCTCCACCGCCGGGCGCGTCAGCACGATGCGCTGCACTGCGCTGCGCTCCAGCGCGTCCACCGCGCAGGCCACGGCGAGGTAGGTCTTGCCGGTGCCGGCGGGGCCGATGCCGAAGGTGATGTCGTGCGTGGCCATGGCCTCCAGGTAGGTGCTCTGGTTCGGCGTGCGGGCGCGCAGGTCGGCGCGGCGCGTGTGCAGCACGAGACTGCCGTCTGCCTCCTCGGTCAGCGAGGCGGCGTCGCTCGCCAGCATCAGCTGCACCTTGTCCTCTGCGATCACGCGCTCGGCCATTTCGTAGAGTGCCTGCAGCACTTCCATGGCGCGCGTGGCCTTCGCCTTGGGTCCGTCCACCTTGAACTGCTCGTGCCGGTGCGCGATGCGCACTTGCAGCGCCGCCTCGATGGTGCGCAGGTGCGCGTCCATGGGGCCGCACAAATGAGACAGTCGGGTGTTGTTATGGGGGGTGAAGGTGTGACGGACAATCATGGCGTGAGGTGGATTCAGTTGTTAATTGTCGCGCTTTCCCGTGGGCTGGCCCTGGTCAGCCTGCTGGCACTGCCTTTTGCGGCCGTGGCGCATGCGGAGGTTGTGGTGGTGACCCAGGTCGAGGTGGCCGAGGCTGGCGATTCGCCGGCGCCGGGCTGGCGGCCGCAGGCGCTGCCGGACGACTGGGGCCGCACACGGCCCGAATTCGGGGGGGAGCTCTGGTACCGCGTCACGCTGGATGCGGCGCGCCTGCCGGGCGTTGGCGAGGTGCCCGCGATCTATGTGGAGCGCGTGTGCAGCAACCTGGCCGTGTACCTCAACGGCACGCTGGTGGGCTCTGGCGGACGGTTGTCGCTGCCCTACAGCCGCAACTGCTTCACGCCGCAGCTGTTCACGCTGCCGCAGTCGCTGTTCCGGCCCGGGACCAACACGGTGCTGCTCCAGGTCGTGGGTTATCCGTTGCGCCAGGTGTCGGCCTCACAGCGCGCATCCGGCCTGTCGGTGCTGCGCGTGGGGACGCAGCAGGCCCTGCGGCCACTGCGTGACGAGGCCATGTGGTGGAACATCACGCTGCCCAGGATCATCACGGCGCTGCTGGGCGCCTCCGCGGTTTTCATCGGCGTCCTGTGGCTGACGCGCCGGCAGGACACGCACTATGGCTATTTCACGCTGTGGATCGGCTGGTGGACGCTCGGCATCACGCGCCTGTATGTGATTGATCCGCCGTTGGCCGGACCCTGGATCGAGATGCTGGTGCCTGCCTCGGCGCCCCTGTGCCTGATGGGCATCGTGTTGTTCATGATGCGATTTCTGGGGCGCAGCGTGGGCTGGGTCAACCAGGTCTTTTGGTGGCAGCTGCTGGTCATCCCGGCGGTCTTCCTGCTGGGCGGCTGGGATCACATCTACGTGCTGGCCCGGATCACGTACTTCGTCCTGGCCTTGGAGTTCATTCTGGGCTGCATCTGGTTCCTGGCGGTGTCGTGGCGTATTTCGCGGCGTGATTTCTGGCTGTTTTTCCTGATTTTGGTGCCCACGGTGGCGATCTTCCTGGTCGATCTCGGGGCCGGCTTCATGGGCTTGCCGTTCAAGACCCACTTCAGCCACCTGACAGGCCTGGTCACGATGCTGCCGCTGTGCCTGCGCCTGATCTGGCTGTTCAGCGACAGCCTGCGCCGCACGGAGCAGCTCAATGCCGAACTGGAGCGCCGCGTGGCCGAGAAGTCCTCCGAAATCGAACGCAACTACGCCGAACTCGCCGGCCTGCGCGCGCGCGAGGCGGCCCAGCAGGAGCGCCGGCGCATCGCGTCCGATCTCCATGACGACCTGGGCGCCAAGCTGCTGAGCATCGCTCATGCCAGCCGCCGCGTGGACGACCATGGGCAACTCGCCGGCATGGCGCGGCAGGCGCTCGATGAAATGCGCCTGTCGGTGCGCGGCATGGTCAGCGAGCCCCTGCTGGCCGCCGACGCGCTGGCCGACTGGCGGGCCGAGTCGGTGCAGCGCCTGGACGAGGCCGGCTTTGCGGTGGACTGGCAGGCTGCCGAACCCCCTGAAGGACTGCTGCTGCCGGCGCGCACCCATGTGCAGCTGACCCGGGTGCTGCGCGAGGCGCTGTCCAATGTGATCCGGCACAGCCGCGGGCGGCGCTGCAAGGTGACGATCGCGGTGAACGCCGATGAACTCGCCCTGTCGGTCGAGGACGACGGCCGCGGCCTCGACCCCGCGGCCTTTGCGGTGCACGGCAACGGGCTCGCCGGCATCGAACGCCGCGTGCGCATGCTGGCGGGGCGCCACGCCTGGCTGCACAGCCCGCTGGGCGGCGCAGGGCTTCAGGTGCGTGTTCCGCTGGAGCCCGGCGGCATGAAAGAGGCATCCGCTACCATCGTCCCATGCAACACGCCCTGATCGTCGAAGACCTGCCCCAGATCCGCGACTGGCTGGCCGACGTGGCCCGCGCCGCGTTCCCGGCCGTGCAGGTGACCACGGCCGCGCGCGTCGATCAGGCCCTGGCCCGCGTGGCCGAACGCAATTTCGACGTGGCCCTGATCGACCTCGGCCTGCCCGATGGCTCGGGCATCGACGTGGTGGGCGCGCTGCGCCACCACCAGCCCCGGGCCGTGCCGGTGGTGGTGACGATTTACGACGACGACGACCACCTGTTTCCCGCGCTCCAGGCGGGCGCCTTCGGCTACCTGCTCAAGGAGCAGCCGCAGGACGCGCTGGTCGCGCAACTGCTGCGCATGACCCAGGGCGAACCGCCGCTGTCGCCGCCGATCGCGCGGCGCGTGCTGGCCCACTTCGCCAGCGGGCGCGAGCAGCGCCAGGCCGTGGCGCGCCCGGCCGTGGACGAGGTCAAACTCACCGAACGCGAGACCGAGGTGCTGCAGCGCGTCGCCAAGGGCTACACCCTGCCCGAAATCGCCCTGCAGTTCGGCCTCTCGCGCCACACCATCGCCGACCACATCAAACAGATTTACCGCAAGCTCAATGTGTCGTCCCGCGCCGAAGCCGCGCTGGAGGCGGCGCGCCGGGGGCTGGTGCATCCATGAACCCAAAGATGAAACCTCCACAAAAATGCCTGTCGAGCGTCGCCGGACCGTCCCAGCGCGCGAGGGTCCACGCACCATGATTGGACGACTGCAGGGCACCCTGGCCGGCAAGAACCCGCCGCAGGTGCTGATCGACTGCCATGGCGTGGGCTACGACGTGGACGTGCCCATGAGCACCTTCTACAACCTGCCGGGCTTGGGCGAAGCCGTCACGCTGCTCACGCACTTCGTGGTGCGCGAGGACGCGCAGATCCTCTACGGCTTCGCCACCGCGCCCGAGCGCGAGGCGTTTCGCCAGCTCATCAAGATCAGCGGTGTGGGGCCGCGCACGGCGCTCTCCGTGCTCTCGGGCATGAGCGTGGGCGAGCTGTCCCAGGCCATCACCGCGCAGGAGGCCGGGCGGCTGGTCAAGGTGCCCGGCATCGGCAAGAAGACCGCCGAACGCCTGCTGCTCGAACTCAAGGGCAAGCTCGGCGCCGACCTCGGCGCACCCCTGCACGCCGCCAGCGACGCGCAGGCCGACATCCAGCAGGCCCTCGTGGCGCTGGGCTACAGCGACAAGGAAGCCGCGCTGGCGCTCAAGGCGCTGCCGAAGGACGTGGGGGTCAGTGAAGGCATCAAGCTGGCGTTGAAGGCGCTGGCGAAATAATCCCGTCCATGAGCATCCAGACCGACGATTTCCTGCCCGCGCCGCCCAAGCGCGTGATCTCCGCCGCCCCGGTGTCCCCGCAGGAGGAGGCCATCGAACGCGCGCTGCGGCCCAAGCTGCTGGACGAGTACGTGGGCCAGGCCAAGGTGCGCGAACAGCTCGAAATCTTCATCGGCGCGGCCAGGAAGCGCGACGAGGCGCTGGACCATGTGCTGCTGTTCGGCCCGCCGGGCCTGGGCAAGACCACGCTCTCGCACATCATCGCGGCCGAGCTCGGCGTGAACCTGCGCCAGACCAGCGGGCCGGTGCTGGAAAAGCCCAAGGACCTGGCGGCGCTGCTGACCAATCTCGAAAAGAACGACGTCCTGTTCATCGACGAGATCCACCGCCTCTCGCCTGTGGTCGAGGAAATCCTCTACCCCGCGCTGGAGGACTACCAGATCGACATCATGATCGGCGAAGGGCCGGCGGCGCGTTCGATCAAACTCGATCTGCAGCCCTTCACGCTGGTGGGCGCGACCACGCGCGCCGGCATGTTGACCAATCCGCTGCGCGACCGCTTCGGCATCGTCTCGCGGCTGGAGTTCTACACGCCCGAGGAGCTGGGGCGCATCGTCACGCGCAGTGCCGGCCTGCTCAAGACGCCGATGGACGCCGAGGGCGGCTTCGAGATAGCGCGGCGCTCGCGTGGCACGCCGCGCATCGCCAACCGGCTGCTGCGCCGCGTGCGCGACTACGCCGAGGTCAAGGGCACGGGCCGCATCACGCTCGACATCGCCAACCGCGCGCTGGCCATGCTCGACGTCGATCCGCAGGGCTTCGACGTGATGGACCGCAAGCTGCTTGAAGCGGTGATCCACCGTTTCGACGGCGGGCCGGTGGGGCTGGACAACATCGCGGCCAGCATTGGCGAGGAGGCGGGCACGATCGAGGACGTGATCGAGCCCTACCTGATCCAGCAGGGCTTCCTGCAGCGCACGCCGCGCGGGCGGATTGCCACGCTGGCGGCGTACCGGCATCTGGGCGTGATGCCGCCCAAAGCGGCGGGCGAGCTGTTTACGGAGTAAGCGGCGCGTTCAGCGCAGCGCACCCCGGGCATCGACCCGGATGATGCGTTCCACGATGCCTTGGGCGAGCCCGCCGCGCACGCCGATCAGGTGGTCGTGCAGGTTCACCGTGGGATCGCAGTGGCCGGGGATCAGCCACAGCGCGTCGCCCAGCGCGGGCAGCGGGCCACCGTCCTGCGTGGGACGAAGGAGGCCGTGCTCGTCGCCGCCGTTGGCGTAGGTCAAGGCCGGTTGGCCGGGCAGGGCGTGCACGCGCGGCAGGCCCGAATCGATGGCGTGGCTCTTGTGGCCCGCGTCGCAGACCGCGTGTTCGGCGCTCACACTCATGACCTGCGTCTTGACGAACAGCGCGTGCTCGAAGGCAGGCTGCGCCGGGTCGCGTTCGTTCTGCGCGTAGTCGGCGTCCATGAACAGGAAGCTGCCGGCCTGCAACTCGCCCCAGACGCCGCTGGCTGTCTCCAGTGCAAAGCTGCCGGTGCCCGCGCCCGTGACCAGTCCGACCGGGATGCCGGCCGCCTCGATCAGCGCGCGCGTGCGCTCGATGCTCTCGGCGGCCTGACCGATGGCCCCGCGCCGTTCGGCCACGCCGCGCAGATGCTGGGCCCGGCCGTGGTAGGCCTGCAGGCCGGCAAAGCGCAGGGGGGCGTGCCGGTTGATGGCTTGCGCCAGCGCCACGGCGGCTGGGCCCGGTGGCAGGCCGCAGCGGCCCTGGCCCACGTCGATTTCGATGAACACATCGATCGCTGCCGGCCTCGCCTCGCTGTCCTGGTGCACAGGCGGAGGCGCCTGGTCCGGGGCGAGGTTGTTCGTCGCCATCGCCGCAGCCAGCCGCGCGATGCCTTCCACGCTGTCCACGGCGATCGCCAGCCGTCCGCCCCGGGCCGCCAGTTCGTGCGCCAGTGCCGCCACGCGCCGCAGCTTGGCTGGCGAGATGATTTCGTTGCTGATGTAGATGTCGCGCACGCCGCCGGCCACCATGGCCTCGGCCTCCGAGGTCTTCTGCACGCACACGCCCACGGCCCCGGCCTGCATCTGCAGCCGCGCCAGCGCCGCGCTCTTGTGCATCTTGGCGTGCGGGCGCAACCGGACCCCGTGCGTGCGTGCGAAGTCCGCCATGCGCGCGAGGTTGCGTTCCATGGCGTCGAGGTCGATCACCAGCGTGGGCGTGTCGATGGCCGCCACAGGCTGGCCTTCGAGCGCCGCAAGGCCCGGCGACAGCGTCGCGGCACCCATGTCAGGTGGAGGTTTCGTCAAGGGATTCATCGTCCAGGTGGGAGGTGTCCGACCAGCCCACCAGCGTCAGGCCCTCGGGCGTCCACAGCAGGCGGTTGACGGCGGCGTTGCCGACCTGCCAGGTGCGCGGGGCCTGCAGTTCCTGCCCGGTCGCGGCGCGGTAGAGCAGGTCCAGAACACCGCCGTGCGCGACCAGCACGATCTGCTCGCCGCAATGGCGCCCCGCCAGCGTATCCAGGGTCTGTGTGACGCGCACGCGCATGTCCACGAGCGACTCGCCGCCCTCGGGCGCCCATTGCGGATCGCGCTGGCGCCAGCGCAGCGCGTCCTCGGGCCGGGTGGCCTCGATCTCCAGGAAGGTCTTGCCCTGGAAGACGCCGAAACCGCGCTCGCGCAGACCTTCGTCCGTGAGCAGCGGCGCGCCCGTGGATTCGCTGACCGCGCGCGCTGTTTCCCAGGCGCGCAGCAGGTCGCTGGTGTAGACCGTGTCAACCGCATCCCGCGCCGCCAGCGCGCGTGCCAGTCGCTGCGCCTGCCAGCGCCCGTTTTCGTTGAGCGGAATGTCCAGCTGGCCCTGAATGCGCGTGTCCACGTTCCAGGCGGTTTCACCGTGGCGGATGGCAATGATGCGGGTGGCTTCCATGTTCACTCGAAACAGTCAAAAATGACCAGCATCAGGAGGCGAGCCTCCTGCGCAGGCTCAGAGCTTCACAACCTGCATCCCCGGCAGGACCGGCGGCGCATAGTCCTCTTCGTCAAACGCCTTGTCCCCATCCTCGCTGGCGACGCCGGTGACCTTGAGACCCTTGAAGTCGTAGCGGGTTCCGTCCATCAGGTGCGAGGGCACGATGTTCTGCAGGGCGGAGAACATGTTTTCGATGCGGCCGGGGTGTTTTTTCTCCCATTCGCGCAGCATCGCGCCCATCTGCTTGCGCTGCAGGTTTTCCTGGCTGCCGCACAGCGTGCAGGGAATGATGGGGAATTGCTTGTGCTCGGCCCAGCGGATCAGGTCCTTCTCGGCCACATAGGCCAGCGGGCGGATCACGATGTGGCGGCCGTCGTCGCTGACGAGTTTGGGCGGCATGCCCTTGAGCTTGGCCGCGAAGAACAGGTTCAGCAAGAACGTCTGCAGCATGTCGTCGCGGTGGTGGCCCAGCGCGATTTTGGTCGCGCCGAGTTCGTCGGCCACGCGGTACAGGATGCCGCGGCGCAGCCGGCTGCACAGGCTGCACATGGTCTTGCCGGGGGCGATCTTGTCCTTGACGATGGAGTAGGTGTCCTGATTCTCGATGTGGAACGGCACGCCGAGCTTCGTCAGGTACTCGGGCAGGATGTGCTCGGGGAAGCCGGGCTGCTTCTGGTCGAGGTTGACGGCGATGATGTCGAAGTGGATCGGCGCGCGGGCCTTCATCTTCAGCAGGATGTCGAGCAGGCCGTAGCTGTCCTTGCCGCCCGAGAGGCAGACCATGACCTTGTCGCCTTCCTCGATCATGTTGAAGTCGACGATGGCCTGGCCCACCTGCCGGCACAGGCGTTTTTCGAGCTTGTGGGTTTCACGCTCGATCTTGAAATCCGCACGGGCGGCGGGTTGAACTTCGTCTTCGATCCAGATGGCACTCATATTTGTTTCTCCAAACCGCTTACCACTGCCCGGCTTCGACGCGAATCGCGACTTCGCAGTCGTCGAAGATTTCGAGCTTGGCGATCTTGATGCGCACGCCGATCACGCCGGGCAGCTGCATCAGCCGGTGGGCGAGCTTGCCGATCAGGCTTTCCAGCAGGTTGACGTGTTCGGCCGTGCACTCGTCGATGATGATCCTGCGCACCTTGCGGTAGTCCAGCACGTGGGTGATGTCGTCGTCGCGCGGCAGCAGGGGCTGAGGGCCGAGGTTGAGTTCGGCATCGACCTGGATCGGCTGCGGCGCGGATTTTTCGTGGTCGAGGATGCCCAGGTTGGCGTCGAAGCGCAAACCGGTGAGCGTGAGGATCTGGGTGCCGGGGGTGGTGGACATGAGTGGGCTCACATGAGCGAAAAATCGCGCTCGAACTTCATCAAATGCTGGCCGCCGTCCACCAGCAGCGTGGTGCCGGTGAGGGAGCGGTTTTCCAGCGCGAATTTCACGGTGGCGGCCACGTCTTCGGCGGTGGACGAGCGGCCCAGCGGCGAGAGCTTGTGCAGCGCCTCGAACTTTTCATCGCTGAGCAGGTGGCTGGTCAGCGTCAGGCCCGGGGCCACGCCGACCACGCGAACGCGCGGCGCCAGCGCCTGCGCGAGCAGGGTGCCGGCGGCTTCGAGCGCGGCCTTGGAGAGGGTGTAGCTCAGGAAGTCGGGGTTGGGGTTCCAGAGCTTCTGGTCCAGCAGGTTGACGACGGCACCGTGGGCTTCGCTGTCCCCGCTCGCAGCGCGTGCCGCGACGTGCGCGTGCAGCGCCTGCGCCAGCACAATCGCCGCGCCGGTGTTGCTGCGCAGGTGGCGGTCCATCGTCGCGTAGCTGAAGCTCGCGGCATCGTCGAACTCGAAGGTCGAGGCGTTGTTGACCACGGCATCCACCGCGCCCATCTGCGCCGCGATGCGCGGCAGCAGGGCGCGCACCGCCGCCTCGTCGTCCAGGTCGGCCTGGAAATGGGCGGCCCCGGGCGTCAACCGGGCGCATTCCGCCGCCGTGCTGGCGGCATCCTGATCCGAACCGCGATAGTGCACGGCCACCCTCCAGCCCCCGGCGGCGAGCGCCAGCGCGATCTCTCGGCCCAGCCGGCGGGCCGCGCCGGTGACGAGCACGGTGCGCGGGCGGCGGGCGGCCGCGGAATCGGGCGCGGGGGTGGTGGCGGGCATTCGGGGACAATCCGGGGGTGATGACAGAACCTTCAAGTTTAACGACCGCCCTGCACAAACTGCTGGAGCGGGCCATTCAGGCCGGCGGCGGCTGGATCGGCTTTGACCGCTTCATGGCGCTGGCGCTGTACGCGCCGGGCCTGGGCTACTACGCCAACACCAGCGCCAAGTTCGGCGCGATGCCGCAGGGCGTGAAAGGCGGCGGCAGCGATTTCGTGACCGCGCCGGAACTCACGCCGCTGTTCGGCCGGGCGCTGGCGGCGCAGGTGGACGAGGCGCTGGCCCAGACCGGCACCGATGAAGTCTGGGAATTCGGCGCCGGCTCGGGCGCGCTGGCGCTGCAGTTGCTCGATGCCCTGGGCGAGCGGGTGCGCCGCTACACCATCGTGGACCTGTCCGGCACGCTGCGCGCGCGCCAGCAGGCGGCGCTGGCCGCGCACGCGCCCAAAGTGCGCTGGATCAGCGAGTTGCCCGACGCGATGCAGGGCGTGGTGGTGGGCAACGAGGTGCTCGACGCCATGCCTGTCAAGCTGCTCGCGCGCCAGGGCGGGCACGAGGCGGGCGTCTGGTTGGAGCGCGGCGTGACGCTGGTGAACGGCGCGCTGGCCTGGGCCGACCGCCCCACGGAGCTGCGTCCGCCGGTCGAGATCGAAGGCCCGCACGACTACCTGACCGAAATCCACCCCCAGGCCCAGGCCTTCATCGCCACGCTGGCCGACCGGCTGCGCGCCAGCCAGGAAAGCGGCGGCAAGGGCGGCGCGGCTTTCTTTCTGGACTACGGTTTCCCGGAGAGTGAGTACTACCATCCACAGCGCCACATGGGCACGGTGATGTGCCACCGGGCGCACCAGTCCGACGACAACCCGCTGGCCGACGTGGGGCTCAAGGACATCACGGCGCACGTCGATTTCACCGGTGTGGCGCTGGCCGGGCAGGACGCCGGGCTGCAGGTGCTGGGCTACACCAGCCAGGCGCGTTTCCTGCTGAACTGCGGCCTCGCCGCCGCGATGGAGCAGGCACCGCTGCCCGAGCGTGTCACCGCCCACAAGCTCGTGGCCGAGCAGGAGATGGGCGAGCTGTTCAAGGTCGTCGGTTTTTGCATCGGCGAGCCCTGGGACGCGATGGGTTTCGCCCGTGGCGACCGCAGCCATGCGCTCTGAACGCCCGGGGGCATCGGCATGATCCGCTGGCTGATCGTGGTGTTCCTGGCGCTGGTCCTGCTCAACGGCCTCAGCCCGTGGCTGCAAAAACTCGGCTTCGGCAAGCTGCCGGGTGATCTTCGCTTCCGGCTGTTCGGGCGCGAGTGGTTCATTCCGCTGACCACGACGCTGGTGTTGAGCGCCGTGGCGGCGCTGGTGTCCAAGCTGATCTGAACGCGACGGGCGGTTTCCGGGTCTTGAAACCGGGCAGCAGCGGCCCCACACTGATACCGAACAGGGTATTCATCATGACCGAACCACTTCACATCGTCTGCCCGCACTGCCACACCACCAACCGCGTGGCGGTGGCCGATCTGTCCAGCCTGCCGGACTGCGGCAAATGCCACCAGCCGCTCTTCACCGGCCACCCGCTGGCGCTGGACGAAGCCGGGTTCGACCGCCACATCGGCCGCAGCCAGATTCCGGTGCTGGTCGATTTCTGGGCGCCCTGGTGCGGACCCTGCCGCATGATGGCGCCGGCCTTCGAGCAGGCGGCGGCCCAGCTCGAGCCGCGTGTGCGGCTGGTCAAGGTCAACACCGAGGACGAGCAGAACCTGGCGGCGCGTTTCAACATCCGCAGCATTCCGACACTGGCGCTGTTCCAGGGTGGCCGCGAGGTGGCACGCCAGGCAGGGGCAATGCGTTCGGCGGCGGACATCGCACGCTGGGTGCAGTCGGTGCTGCGCTGAGTCGCCGCGCCAGCCGGCTCCTGCGTGGGGCGGGCATCGTCTGACAGGCGGGACGTCATCAGAGCCCCCATGGTGTGGCGCGTGGGGCCGCGGGTAAACGCCGTGTAAAACCCGGCCGGGGTGCGCGTCCGGACGGGCATCGGCGCTTAACATCCGTGCGGGCGGGGCTGTGACCTGCCGGTGTCAAGCATCCAGGCTATTCCATGAACGAATCCTCTTCGCATCCCGAGACGCCCACCCCAACCCCGCCTTCGCCCGAGGCGCCGCGACGGCGTTCGCGCGCCCTCCTGCTGTGGGCTTTGATCGCGCTGCTGGTCGCGGGCGGGGCCGGGTTCTGGTACTGGAAATCCCGCACCGGCGCCCCCGACGACAGCGCGGCCAGCAGCCCGGCAGGCGGCACCGCGACCGGCGGACGCCGCTTCGGCGGTCGGGCGCAGCCGGTGTCGGCCCAGGCCGCGCGCCGGCAGGATTTGCGCGTCACGGTCGCAGCCATCGGCACCATCACCGCGCTGAACACGGCCACGGTGCGTTCGCGCGTGGACGGCGAACTCCGACGCATCCTTTTCACGGAAGGCCAGCAGGTCAAGGCCGGCCAGCTGCTGGCCGAAATCGATCCGCGCGCCTTTGAAGTCGCGTTGGCCCAGGCCCAGGGGCAGCTCGCGCGCGATGCCGCCCAGCTGCGCAACGCCCAGATCGACCTCGACCGCTACAACGAGCTGCTGGCCAAGGACTCGATTGCCAAACAGCAGGTGGACACGCAGGAGGCGCTGGTGCGCCAGCTCAAGGGCACGGTGCAGGTGGACCAGGCCCAGGTGGACGCGGCCAAGCTGCAGCTCTCGTACACCCGCATCACCGCGCCGATTGCCGGCAGGCTGGGCTTGCGCCAGGTCGATCTGGGCAATGTGGTGCGCGCGGGCGACGCCAACGGCCTCGTCACCATCAACCAGACGCAGCCGCTGGCCGTGGTGTTCGCCGTGCCCGAATCGCATCTGCCGCAGATCAACCGCAAGCTCAAGGCCGGCGAAGCCCTGACCGTGGAGGCCTGGGACCGCGAACAGCGCAACCGGCTGGCGCAGGGGCGCGTGGCCACCACCGACAACGCGATCGACACGCCCACCGGCACGATCCGGCTCAAGGCCGAGTTCGCGAACGCCGATGGCAGCCTGTTTCCCAACCAGTTCGTGAACATCCGGCTGCAGCTGGACACGCTCGCCAATGCGCTGGTGGTGCCGTCGGCGGCGCTGCAGCGCGGCAGCGTCGGCACCTTCGTCTATCTGATCAAGGAGGACGGCACGGTGACCCTGCGCCGCGTCACCCCCGGCGCGGTGGACGGCGACTGGGTGAACGTGCAGGGCGAGCTCAATCCGGGCGACCGCCTGGTGACCGATGGTGCGGATCGCCTGCGCGAAGGCGCCAAGGTGGACGTGATCGCCCGCGGCCGCGCCGGTCGCGCCGGTGGTGGAGGTGGTGGTGGCGCCGGTGCGCGTGCCGATGGCGCCGCCGCGCCCGCGAGCGGTCCGGCGCCGCGCCAGGGAGCGGACGCCAAGGGCGCACTGGACAC
>JAHFQI010000205.1 GCA_023259355.1 Comamonadaceae bacterium | reverse complement strand
TTACATGACGCTGGTGGAACTCATCGACACGCCGACCACCGAGCCCAGGATCCTCGACGACCTGGAAAGCTTCGTCACGAGCGGCCTGGGCAAGGGGGTGGTGCGCGCGCACGACACGCCCAACTTCATCGCCAACCGCGTCGGCATCGCCGGCATGCTGTCCACGATGAAGGAGGTCGAAAACTTCGGCCTGAGCTACGACGTGGTCGATGACCTGACCGGCAAGAAGCTCGGCCGCGCCAGCTCGGGCACCTTCCGCACCGCCGACGTCGTGGGCCTGGACACCATGGCCCACGTCATCAAGACGCTGCAGGACAACCTCAGTCTCGACGCTACCAAAGGGGCCGCCCAGTACGACCCGTTCTACGGCAGCTTCGGCACGCCCGAAGTGCTCAAGACCCTGCTGGAGATGGGCAACCTGGGCCAGAAGACGAAAGCCGGTTTCTACAAAAAGGTGGGGCGCGACGTGCTGCGCTTCGACCTGGCCGAGAAGGACTACGTGGCCGGCGGCGCCAAGGCTGACGAGGTCTATGGCCGCATGCTGAAGAAGCCGGCGGCCGAACGCCTGAAGCTGCTGCGCGGCAGCGAGGGCGCGCAGGGCCGGTTCCTCTGGGCCATTTTGCGCAACAGTTTCCACTACGCCGCCGTGCACTTGGGCACCATCGCCGACAACGCGCGCGACGTGGACCAGGCGATGCGCTGGGGCTTCGGCATGCAGCAGGGCCCGTTCGAGCTGTGGCAGGAAGCCGGCTGGCTGGAGGTGGCGGCCATGATCCAGGAAGACATCGACGCCGGCAAGGCGCTGTGCAAGGCGCCGCTGCCCGACTGGGTATTCAGGGGCCCGGTGGCCGAAGCGGGTGGCGTGCACACCGCGCAGGGCTCGTGGAGCGCGTCGGCCGGCCGCTTCGTGCCGCGCCGCGTGCTGCCCGTTTACGCGCGCCAGCATTTCCCCGAGGCGCTGCGCGGGGAGGCGCTGCCCAGGTTCGAGACGGCAGGCAAAACCCTGCACGAGGACGACGCGATTCGCCTGTGGACGCTGGACGACCAGGTCGTCATCGCCAGCATCAAAACCAAGATGCACGCGATCAGCCCCGATGTGGCCGAAGGCCTGGCTATGGCGGTGGACATCGCCGAGAAGGACTACCAGGGCGTGGTGATCTGGTCGGGCGACGAGCCCTTCAGCGCCGGTGCCGACCTGCAGGGCATGCTGCCCGGCTTCATGATGGGCGGCGTCGCCGCCATCGACGAGGCGGAGGGCGAACTGCAGCGCATCATGCTCAAGCTGCGCTACGCCAACGTGCCCGTGGTGTCGGCCATCCGCGGCCTGGCGCTCGGCGGTGGCTGCGAGATGGCCCTGCATTCGGCGCGCCGCGTGGTCCACATGGAAAGCTACATCGGCCTGGTCGAAGTCGGCGTGGGCCTGGTGCCGGGCGCTGGCGGCCTGACCTACATCGCGCGCCGTGCCGCCGAAAACGCGGCCACCAGCACCGGCAAGGACCTGTTGCCGTTCCTGACCGAAGGCTTCACCGCCGCCGCGATGGCCAAGGTCGGCACCAGCGCGCTCGAATCGCGCAAGCTCGGCTACCTGCTGGACAGCGACGTGATCGTGCCCCACAAGGACGAGTTGCTGTTCGTCGCGCTCAACGAAGCGAAAGCGATGTTTGCCGGCGGCTGGCGTCCGCCGCACAAGCGCCTGTTCCCCGTCGCCGGCCGCAGCGGCAAGGCCACGATCCAGGGCTCGCTGGTCAACATGCGCGACGGCGGTTTCATCAGCCAGCACGACTTCCACATCGCCAGCCTGATCGCCGGCGTGGTGACTGGCGGCGACGTGGACCCCGGCACGCTGGTGACCGAGAACTACCTCATGACGCTGGAGCGCCGCGCCTTCTGCTCGCTGCTGGAGCACCCGAAGACGCAGGAACGCATCATGGGGATGTTGTCCACCGGCAAGCCGGTGAGGAATTGACCCACCCCCGAAGGCTTCGCCTTCCCCCTCAAGGGGGCAACACCAGCAGCCCGGCAAAGCCGGTTCCGCGGTGTTTCCCGACAAGAGACATCAGGAGCCACATATGAAACAGATTCAAGACGCCTACATCGTTGCCGCCACCCGTACGCCGATCGGGCGCTCGCACCGCGGCTTCTTCCGCAACACACGCCCGGACGACCTGCTGGCCACGGCGTTGCGCGCCGCGCTGGCGCAGGTGCCGGGGCTCGACCCCAAGGCCGTCGAGGACGTGATCTGCGGCTGCGCGATTCCCGAGGCGCAGCAGGGCCTGAACGTCGCGCGCATCGGCGCGATCCTCGCGGGCCTGCCCAACTCCGTGGGCGGCATCACCGTCAACCGCTTTTGCGCCTCCGGCCTGTCGGCAGTGCAGATGGCGGCCGACCGCATCCGCGTGGGCGAGGCGGACGTCATGATCGCCGCCGGCACCGAGAGCATGAGCATGGTGCCGATGATGGGCAATTCGCCCAGCCTCTCGCCGACCATCTTCGCCAACACCGACGACGTGGAGCGCTACGGCATCGCCTACGGCATGGGCCTCACGGCCGAGAAGGTTGCGCAGCAGTGGAAGGTCAGCCGCGAGGCGCAGGACGAATTCGCCGTGCGTTCGCACCAGAAGGCCATCGCCGCGATGCAGGCCGGCGAGTTCACGGCCGAGATTACGCCGGTGGAGGTCACCGAACGCTCGGTCGATCTGGACACGGCCGAAGTCACGACGCAGACCCGCACCGTGAATCTCGACGAAGGTGCGCGCCCCGACACCTCGCTCGAAGGCCTGGCCAAACTCAAGACCGTGTTCGCGGCGCGCGGCTCGGTCACGGCCGGCAACAGCTCGCAGACCTCGGACGGTGCGGGCGCGCTGATCCTGGCGAGCGAGGCGGCCGTCCAGCGCTTCGGCCTCACGCCGCTGGCGCGCTTCGTGAGCTACGCCAGCCGCGGCGTGCCGCCGCACCTCATGGGCATCGGCCCGGTTGAGGCCATCCCGGCGGCGCTGCGCCACGCCGGCCTGAAGCAGGACGATATCGACTGGTTCGAGCTCAACGAAGCCTTTGCCGCGCAGTCGCTCGCGGTGATGAACACGCTGGGCCTGGACCCGGCCAAGGTCAACCCCATGGGCGGCGCGATCGCGCTGGGCCATCCGCTGGGCGCGACCGGGGCGATCCGCGCCACGACCGTGGTGCACGCGCTGCGGCGGCACAACAAGAAGTACGGCATGGTCACGATGTGCGTGGGCATGGGGCAGGGCGCGGCCGGCATCTTCGAGCGCGTCTGACGGCGAGGCGGGATGCGATCACACTGTGGGCTGGCTGAAGGCGCCGAACCGGACATGGCCGCCTCGCACCGAAGGAGTACAGCGATGAGCAAGATCACGGTATCGACGGCCCACCCGTTCGACCAGGCGCTGGTCTTGACGCCGGTGACCGTCACCGCCCACGAACACGGCCGCGAGTCCACGCGCCACTGGCAGGGCCAGACCCCTCCGGCCTACGGCAACATGGTCGGGCCGTTCGGCGGCATCACGGCGGCGCAGGCGCTGCAGGCCGTGCTCAGCCACCCGGAGCGGCTTGGTGAGCCGGTCTCGCTGACCGTCAACTTCGCGGCGGCGCTGGCCGATGGCGCGTTCCGTGTCGAGGCGCGGCCGGTGCGCACAAACCGCTCCACCCAGCACTGGGTCGTGGTGGTGTCGCAGACCGACGGCGACGGCGACGGCGTGGATTCGGTGGTGCTGACCGCCACCGCGGTGACGGCGGCGCGCCGCGCCACCTGGAGCGCGGCCGACGCCATCATGCCCGCCGTGCCTGCGCCGGCGAGCATCGCGCGCGCCAGCATGGCCAAGCGCGTGGCCTGGGTGCATCGCTACGACATGCGGCCTTGCGCCGGCGAGATCCCGGCCGAATGGAATGGCGCCGAGGCCGACAGCCTGACGCAGCTGTGGATGCGCGACGACCCGCCGCGTCCGCTCGACTTTCCCAGCCTCACGGCCATGGCCGATGTGTTCTATCCGCGCGTCTGGCGCCGCCGCGCACTGATGACGCCGGTGGGCACGGTCTCCATGACGGTGTACTTCCACGCGACGGCTGCCGAACTGACCGCCACCGGCGAGGGCTACCTGCTGGGCCAAGCGCGCGCCCAGTCGTTTTTCAACGGGTTTTTCGACCAGAGCGCGGAACTCTGGAACGAAGCCGGCCAGTTGCTGGCCACGACCCACCAGATCGTTTATTTCAAGGCTTGACCACATGAACCCGGTTGCACTGATCGTCGGCGCGGGGGACGCCACCGGCGGCGCCATTGCCCGCCGCTTTGCCCGCGAGGGCTACACCGCCTGCGTGACGCGGCGCGACGCGGACAAGCTCGCGCCGCTCGTCGCCCGGATCGAGGCGGCCGGCGGCAAGGCCGTGCCTTTTGGCAGCGACGCGCGCAAGGAGGACGACGTCATCGCGCTGGTCGATCAGATCGAATCGACCATCGGGCCGATCGAGGTCATGGTGTTCAACATCGGCGCCAACGTGCCCTGCAGCGTGCTCGACGAAACCGCGCGCAAGTACTTCAAGATATGGGAGATGGCCTGCTTCGGCGGTTTCCTCAATGGCCGCGAGGTGGCCCGGCGCATGGTGACGCGCGCGGCGCCGGAGCGTCGGCAGACCCTCATCTTCACCGGCGCCACCGCGTCCCTGCGCGGCGCGGCGGGCTTCGCCGCCTTTGCCGGCGCCAAACACGCTTTGCGCGCGCTGGCGCAGAGCATGGCGCGCGAACTCGGGCCGCGCGGCATCCATGTGGCGCACAGCATCATCGACGGCGCGATCGACACGGCCTTCATCCGCGACAATTTCCCCGAGCGTTATGCACTCAAGGACCAGGACGGCATCCTGAACCCCGACCACATCGCCGACGCCTACTGGATGCTGCACACCCAGCCGCGCGACGCCTGGACCCATGAACTCGACCTGCGGCCGTACCTGGAGAAGTTCTAATTATTGGATGGAGACGACTTTGAAGACCTTTGAATTCTGGTTCGATTTCGGCAGCCCCGCGTCCTACCTCGCCTGGACGCAGATCGCCGGGATCGAGGCCGCCACCGGCGCCCGCGCCGTCTACCGGCCGATGCTGCTGGGCGGCGTGTTCCAGGCCACGGGCAACCATTCGCCCGCGACCATTCCCGCCAAGGGCCGCTATATTTTTGGTGATTTCGACCGCTTTGCCCGGCGTTATGGCGTGCCGCTGAACCGCAACCCGCACTTCCCGATCAACACGCTGCTGTTGATGCGCGGCGCGGTGGGTCTGCAGTCCGGCGACGCGGACCGCTTCATGGCTTACTGCAATGCCATGTTCAGCGCCATCTGGGTCGAATCGCTCAACATGAACGACCCGGCCACCGTGGGCGCGGCGCTGCAAAAGGCCGGCTTCGACGCGCAGGCCCTGCTGGCGCTGGCGAACGAGCCGGCCGTCAAGGATGCGCTCAAGGCCGCGACGCAGGAGGCCGTGGCGCGCGGCGTCTTCGGCGCCCCCACTTTTTTTGTTGGCAACCAGATGCTCTGGGGCCAGGACCGGATTGATTTTGTAAAGGAAGCCTTGCAATGAGCGACACCCCCAACGACATCCTCACCCACGTCGAAGCCGGCGTGATGACCCTCGTCCTGAACCGCGTGGACAAGAAAAACTCCATCACCGCGGCCATGTACGGCGCGCTGGCCGATGCGCTGGTCCGGGCCGAAGCCGACGCGGCCATCCGCGTGGTGGTGTTCCAGGGGCACGAAACCGTCTTCAGCGCCGGCAACGACATCGGTGATTTCCTGAACCAGCCGCCCGCGACGGCGGACGCCCCGGTGTTCCGCTTCCTGCGCGGCATCGCGGCGTTTCCCAAACCGGTGATCGCGGCCGTGAGCGGCCCGGCCGTCGGCATCGGCACCACGATGCTGTTCCATTGCGATCTGGTCTATGCCGGCGACAATGCGGCGTTTTCCATGCCCTTCG
>JAHFQI010000041.1 GCA_023259355.1 Comamonadaceae bacterium | reverse complement strand
GCACTTCGGGGTGCTCGAAGCGGATGCGGTTGAGCGCGTCATACAACTCGATGTCCACACCCAGGTCGTAGGAGTTGAGCTTGAGCTTGTAGCCGGGACGGATGCCGCCGTCTTCGGAAATGTCGATCGCCAGCGTGGCGACGGCGCCGTCAAAGGCCAGCTTCAGGTGTTTGTACTGGGAAGGGTTGGTCTGGTAGTCCACGCGGGGGTTCGATGACATGAGGGCTCCTGGGCGGTGAAAAGATGGGAAAGGGCGTCAAATCAATGCAGCAAACTGCAGGTGATGTGAATAATATTGCATGTTTTCCGACTTGTCAAATGCATTTTTATGCAGATTCTGTTTTCACCGCGCCGGCAGGCACTTCACGCCGGCAGCATCAATTCCTTGCGCACCTGGGCGCGCAGCGCGGTGAAACACTCGTCGAGCGTGTACCGGCTGGTGTTGAAGGCCAGGTCGGCCTTGGAGTAAAACGCCGAGCGGCCTTCCAGAATGCGGTTGAGGTCTTCCATGGCCTCCTTGCTGCCGGCCATGGGCCGCATGTCGCCCTGCGCCGCGACACGCGCCATGTGGTCCGCCGCGTCGGCCTGCAGCCACACGGTGTAGCAGTGCGACAGCATCAGGTTGAAGTTGGCCGAGTCCGACACCAGCCCGCCCGGCGTGGCGATCACGACCTCGGGGTAGATCTGGATCGCCTCTTCCAGCGCCCGGCGCTCGTAGCGGCGGTAGGCGTGGGCGCCATACAGGTTGTGGATTTCGCTGATGCCGCAGCCGGCGAATTTTTCGATCTCGCGGCTGAGTTCGATGAACGCATAACCGAGGTCGTCGGCGAGCCGTTTGCCCAGCGTGCTCTTGCCGGCGCCACGCAGGCCGATCAGCGCGATGCGGGTGTGGCGCGTGCGGTCGTCGCCGCCCGAGCCCAGCAGTTCGGCAAGGGCCTGGCGGGCACGACGCAGGTCGGCCTCGCTGCGATGCTCCAGCAGCTCACGGATCAGCAGCCACTCGGGCGACGAGGTGGTGATATCGCCCAGCAGTTCGGCCAGCGTGCAATGCAGCGCCTGCGCCACCTGCAGCAGCACCAGGATGGAGGCATTGCCCGTGCCGTATTCGAGGTTGGCCAGGTGGCGCTCGGACACCTCCGCGGCCAGCGCCACCGCCTTGCGGGTCATGCCCCGGCGGGAGCGCAGCGTGCGCACCCGCTCGCCCAGTGCCACCAGGAACGGGTTGCGGGCCTCCGCCTCCGGGGCAGCCAGGTCGGGCGGCGCCTCGCCCGCCTGATCGCCTCGGTCCATCAATTCAGTTGTCATCTTTCGCACTCCATGGGAGATCCCGGCCGGGAAAACCCTCAGTCTGAAAATCGCCTCCCGCCCTTGACATGCACTTTAATGCACATTATCGTAAGAAGCACAATAATGCATTTATACAAGGAAGTCCGAAGCTTCGGGTCTTCCTGACGGAATTATTTGACCTGTTACCGCCACGGCTGCGACATTCACCCCGCCCCCTCGCCCACCTGATCACACTGGAATCCACGCCATGCTTGCCAACATCCTGCCGCCCCCCGCCCGGTTCAACTTCGCCCAGCACCTGATCACCCTCAATGCGGCGCGCGCCGGCAAGACCGCCCTGATCGACGATCTCGGCACGCTGAGCTATGGCGACCTGGCCGGCCAGGTGCAGCGCTTTGCCAGCGGCCTGACCGCCCTGGGCCTGCGGCGCGAAGACCGGCTGTTTTTGCTGATGCAGGACAGCAGCGACTGGGTGGTGGCCTTTCTGGGTGCGCTGTATGCCGGCGTGGTGCCGGTGGCGCTGAACACCCTGCTCACGCCGGAAGACTACGCCTACATGCTCGACAACAGCCGCGCCCAGGCGGCGGCGGTGTCCGGCCCGCTGTTGCCCACGTTGCAGGCGGCCATGGCGCAAACACCGCACGAACTCAAGACCCTGATCGTCTCGCGCCCGGCCGAGGCGCTGCCTGCGGGCGCGGTCGATTTCTCTGCCGTGGTGTCGGGCCACGCACCGATGGCCACGTCCGCCGCCACGCTGGCCGATGAAGCCGCCTTCTGGCTCTATTCGTCCGGCTCCACCGGCAAACCCAAGGGCACCGTCCACACCCAGGGCAATCTGTACTGGACGGCCGAACTGTATGGCAAGAACGTCCTGGGCCTGCGCGAATCGGACGTCGTCTTCTCCGCCGCCAAGCTGTTCTTCGCCTACGGGCTGGGCAATGCGCTGACTTTTCCGCTGAGCGTGGGCGCCAGCGTGGTGCTGATGGCCGAGCGACCCACGCCGCAAGCCACCTTCAAGCGCCTGACCGCCCACCAGCCCACGGTGTTCTATGGCGCGCCCACCGGTTACGGCGGCATGCTCGCCTCGCCCGACCTGCCCGCGCGCTCGGCGGTCAGCCTGCGCCTGTGCTCGTCCGCCGGCGAGGCGCTGCCGCGCGACATCGGCGAGCGCTGGACCGCGCATTTCGGCTGCGAAATCATCGACGGCATCGGTTCCACCGAAATGCTGCACGTCTTCCTGTCCAACCGGCCGGGCGACGTGCGCTACGGCACCACGGGCAAGCCAGTGCCGGGCTACGAAATCGAGCTGCGCGACGAAGCCGACGAAGTGGTCGGGGCCAACCAGATCGGCGACCTCTACGTGAAGGGCCCGAGCGCCGCGCTGATGTACTGGAACAACCGCGAAAAATCCCGCGACACCTTCCAGGGCGCCTGGACCAAGAGCGGCGACAAATACACCCGCGACGCCGACGGCTACTACACCTACGCCGGCCGCAACGACGACATGCTCAAGGTCAGCGGCATCTACGTCTCGCCTTTCGAGGTGGAAGCCACCGTCATGCAGCACCCGGCCGTGCTCGAATGCGCGGTGGTCGGCAAGCAGGACACCGACGGCCTGGTCAAGACCAAGGCCTTCATCGTCCTCAAAACCGGCCAGACGCTGACCGAGGCCGAGGTCAAGGCCTTCGTGAAGGAGCATCTCGCGCCCTACAAATACCCGCGTTTCATTGAATTCGTGAACGAGTTGCCGAAGACGGCGACGGGGAAGATTCAGCGGTTCAGGTTGCGGGAGAAGGAAGCGGCTGGGGGGTGATTCATTGGTCAGAGGCGCTGATTAGCGCTGATTGCCGGGTCTCGCCCCGGCGGGCGACTCACTTTCTCTTGCTTCGCCAAGAGAAAGTAAGCAAAGAGAAGGCGAGCCGGGCGTCTGGGCCCCTGCGCTGCGCTACGGGGTGCCTTGCGCTGCTCGCGCCAGGTGGGGTCTGGCTAAACTCGCTTCGCTCAGACAACGCCGGCCCTGATCCACCTGCCGCTGCGCTGCTCAGCCCTGCCGCACGGCAAGGGAGCGGACAACCCCAGGCTTCAAACGCCTCAGCCGAACGGCCGCTGTTCGTACTGACTGGTCGCGAAGTCCAGGGGCGCCAAATCTCCCCGGTCCCCACGCCGTCATGCGGAGGCGAGTAGCGCAGGGCCGGGCGGGAAAAGGGGCGCGCATGTTTGAGCCCGAAGGGCGAGTTTGCGCGCACCCCGCCCGGCGCGAGCAACGCAGCGTGCCCGTAGCGCAGCGAAGGGACGACGCATCCGGCTCGCCTTTCTTTTGCTTACTTTTCTTTGGCGAAGCAAAGAAAAGTAAGGCGGCCGCCGGGCCGAGACCCGGCCCCCAGCCAACCACTCAAATCCCCAACCCCGCCAGCTTCGGCAACGCCACCACAGCATTGCGCGACGTCGCCAGCGCCAAAGCCTCCTCCGACATGCCCCGCAGCGCCGCCACCACCGCCCCGATGCGCGGCAGCTCGCCGGGTTCGTTGGGGCGGCGCGCCATGCCCGCCGCCCGCTGTTCGGCGGTGACATAGAGCCAGTGCGGCGGGATGTCGGGTGCATCGGTTTCGAGAACCAGCGCCTCCAGCGGCAGCTCCGCCGCAAGGCGCCGCAGTTGCAGCGCACGCTCATAGGTCACCGCACCGCCAAAGCCAAGCTTGAACCCCAGGCCGATGAAGGCCTGCGCCTGTTGCGCGCTGCCGTTGAAGGCGTGGGCAATGCCGTGCCAGCCCGCAGGCGGGGCGAGTTCGCGCAGGGACCGCAGCAGCACATCGACCGAGCGCCTCACGTGCAGGATCACGGGCAAACCGTGCCGACCCGCCAGCTTGAGCTGTTCGCGGTAAAACCACGCTTGCCGCTCCCTGAGCGGGCTGCACGTGAGTTCGGGCACGAACAGGTCCATCCCGATTTCACCGACCGCCACGAGGCGCGGGTCGTCCCGGTGCCGCGTCAGCGCCGCGTCGAGGGTGGCCAGGTCGCCGTCGGTGGCGTTCGCCACGTACAGCGGGTGGATACCGAGCGCGTAGCTGTCGCCAAACTGGTGCGCCAGGGCGCGCACGGCGTCAAAATTCGCCACCTCCACCGCCGGCACCACGCAATGACCCACCTGGTTGAGCGCCGCCCGCGCCCGCACGGCAGCGACTTCCGCACCGAATTCGGGCGCGTCGAGGTGGCAGTGGGTGTCGATCCAGTAGGTCACGATGCACCCACGCCCAGCCACGCCCGGCCGCCTCCCGAGGGGTTTTTCGTTGGCTTGAAGCGGTTCTGCGCTGCGCTCATGGCGCCATCATGCCCGAACGATGCAATGGTGCGTGCAGTGACCGGCGAAGCGTGCTAACGTAACAGTTCCATCGTTCACGTCGCAGGTAAACGGATGCGAAAGACCGCGCTTTACAGCCGCTCGCCGTCCCCAGCCCGGGTGCCCCCGGATGCGCCTGCGACGCCCGCCACGGTGGACGCCCGCGTCGGCGAAAGCGCACCCGCATCGCCGCCCCCATTGGCCGCATCCGGCGCTGCCCGGCGGTGGCCGCGCTGGCGGCGTCCCTCCCTCTCCGACCCCCGTACCCTCTGGGCCGCCATCGGCGTGCTGTCCCTGCTGCTGATCGTCACGCTGATGCTGGCACTGCGGCCCGGCGCGCGCGCGATCACGCAAAACGACATCAATGCCGCCGTGCTTCACACGCTGGAAAAAACCACCCTGCCCTCGCCCGCCACCAAGGCAGCGGAAGCCATCCGCGGCTCGGTGGTGCGCGTCATGGGTTTCCGCAAGGACAAAAAGGGCGGGGAAGACATCGAACACGGCGTGGGCACGGGCGTGGTGATCGTGGACAAGGGCGTGATCCTGACCAACCTGCATGTGGTGCAGGAGGCCGACACCATCAAGGTGATGTTTGCCGACGGGCTGGAGGCCACGGCCTCCATCATCGGCGCGCAGCCGGAGAACGACCTGGCCGTGCTGCAGGCGCACAAGATTCCCGACGACCTGATCGCCGCCACCATGCGCTCCACGCACGATCTCGCGCCCGGCGACCAAGTGGTCGCGGTGGGTTTTCCGTTTGGCATCGGGCCGTCGTTTTCGGCCGGCGTGGTGTCGGGCCTCAAGCGCGTGTTCCGCTCGCCGGAGGGCCGCCAGCAGCTCAACAACCTGATCCAGTTCGACGCCGCCGCCAACCCCGGCAACTCGGGCGGGCCGCTGGTCACCATGGACGGCCAGGTGGTCGGCATCGTCACCGCCATCCTCAACCCCACCTCTGCGCGCACCTTCATCGGCATCGGCTTTGCCGTGCCCATCGAAAACGCCGCCGCGGCCGTCGGCCTGCACCCCTTCTGAAGGAGCCCCGCATGGACAACCCGAACGCAACACCCGGCCACACCGCGCAGTTGATGGAGCAGATCCTCTACGAGGTCAAACGGGTGGTGGTCGGCCAGGACCGCTTCCTGGAGCGCGTGATGGTCGCCATGCTGGCGCAGGGCCACCTGCTGGTCGAAGGGGTTCCCGGGCTCGCCAAAACGCTGACCATCAAGACCCTCGCCAGCACGGTACGCGGCCAGTTCAAGCGCATCCAGTTCACGCCCGACCTGGTGCCGGCCGACCTGGTCGGCACGCGCATCTACAACCAGAAAACCGGCGACTTCAGCACCGCGCTGGGGCCGGTGTTCACCAACCTGCTGCTGGCCGACGAGATCAACCGCGCGCCGGCCAAGGTGCAGAGCGCGCTGCTGGAGGTGATGCAGGAGCGGCAGGTGACGATTGCCGGGGAGACGCACCACGTTCCCGAGCCCTTCCTGGTGATGGCCACGCAGAACCCGATCGAGACCGAGGGCACCTACCCCCTGCCCGAGGCGCAGGTGGACCGCTTCATGATGAAGGTGCTGGTGGACTACCCCACCGACGAGGAAGAGTTCGTGATCGTGCAGCGCGTCACCGGGGCGGCCGTGACGGTCATGCCGGTGGCCACCACCGCGCAACTGGCCGCGCTGCAGGCCCAGTGCCGGCAGGTGTACGTGGACCCGTCGCTGGTGCAGTACGCGGTCAAGCTGGTTTCGGCCACGCGCACGCCCGAGAAAGCCGGGCTCAAGGAACTGGCGCGTTTCATCACCTTCGGCGCAAGCCCCCGCGCCACCATTCACCTGACCGAAGGCGCACGGGCGCTGGCCATGCTGCGCGGCCGCAGCTACGCGCTGCCGGAAGACATGACCGACCTGGTGCCCGACGTGCTGCGCCACCGGCTCGTGCTGTCGTACGAGGCGCTGTCGGAAGGGTTTTCGGCCGACGACCTGGTCGGCAAGATCATGGCCAAAATCCCGGTGCCGGCGAAGCCGCTCGAACATGAAAAACTCGTTGCCTGAACCACCCGCGCGCCCTGCCAGCGCGGAACACGTGCTGCGCCGGCTGGAGTGGACCGTCATCCGCCGGCTTGACGGTCTGCTGCAGGGCGACTACCGCACGCTGATGCGCGGCGCCGGGCTGGACCTGGCCGACCTGCGCGAGTACCAGCACCACGACGACGTGCGCCACATCGACTGGAACGTCACCGCCCGGCTGCAGCAGCCGCATGTGCGCGTCTTCACCGAAGACCGCGAGATGGCCGCCTGGTTCCTGCTGGACCTGAGCCGGTCGATGGACTTCGGCTCGGGCGACCAGCGCAAGCGCCAGGCGTCGGCGGAGTTCGTGGCCGTGCTCGCGCGGCTGCTGACGCGCCACGGCAACCGCGTCGGGGCGCTGCTCTACGGCACGGGCGTGGACACCCTGATTCCGGCCGGCAGCGGGCGCCTGCATGTGCTGCGGTTGCTGCACACCTTGCAGACGCGCCCCGAAACGACCCAAGGCACGGGCACCCGGCTGCACGAACTGCTGGCCTCCGCCGCCAGCGTGGTGCGGCGCCGCTCCACGGTGTTCGTGGTGTCCGACTTCATCAGCGAACCCGGCTGGGAAAAGCCGCTGGCCCAGCTCGCGCAGCGCCATGAGGTGGTGGCCGTGCGTCTGCTCGATCCGCTGGAACTGGCGCTGCCCGACCTCGGCCTGATTCCGATCCGCGACGCCGAAACCGGCGAACAGCTGCTCGTGGACACCAGCAACAAGGGCTTCCGCCAGCGCTTTGCGCGCATTGCCGCGCAGCGCGAAGCCGAGCTGCGGGCCGCGCTGGCGCACGCCGGCGTGGACACGCTGGAAATCTCCACGGGAGAAGACCTCGTCAACGCCGTGGTGCGCTTTGCCGAACTGCGCCGGCAGCGCACCCGGCTCAGCGCCGGCGCCGGCCTGCCCCGGCATTTGCGCCAGGCCGCCTGAGACTGCCCTGCAAGGACGCCGTCATGACCTTCCTCTGGCCCCAATTCCTCTGGCTGCTGCTGGCCTTGCCTTTGCTGGTGGCGCTCTACCTCTGGCTGCTGCACCGCCGCAAGGCCGTGGCGCTCAACTACGCCAGCCTGTCCCTGGTCAGGGAGGCACTGGGCAAGGGGCCGGGCCTGCGCCGCCACATCCCGCCGGTGCTGTTTCTCCTGGCGCTGGCGGCCATGCTGGTGGCGGCCGCCCGGCCGCTCGCGGTGGTGACGCTGCCCTCGCAGCAGGAAACCATCATCCTGGCGATGGACGTGTCGGGCAGCATGCGCGCCACCGACGTCAAGCCCAACCGCCTGGTCGCCTCGCAGAACGCGGCCAAGGCTTTTCTGGCCGAGCTGCCGCGCCAGGTGCGCGTGGGCATCGTCGCCTTTGCCGGCACGGCCCAGGTGGTGCAGCCGCCCACGCTGAGCCGCGAAGACCTGGTGGCCGCGATCGACAAGTTCCAGATGCAGCGCGCGACCGCCATCGGCAGCGCCATCGTGATCTCGCTGGCCGAGCTGTTCCCCGACCAGGGCATCGATCTGGACACCGTCGCCTACGCCAGCGGCCGCCCGCGCCCCATGGCCATCGACGCGGCCCCGAAAAAGCCCGAGAAGGAATTCACCCCGGTCGCGCCGGGCTCATACTCGTCGGCGGCCATCATCCTGCTGACCGACGGCCAGCGCACCACCGGCGTGGACACGCTGGAGGCCGCCAAGATGGCCGCCGACCGCGGCGTGCGCATCTACACCGTGGGCATCGGCACGGTGGACGGTGAGACCATCGGTTTCGAGGGCTGGTCCATGCGCGTGCGGCTCGACGAGGAAACCCTGAAAAAAGTCGCGCTGCAGACGCAAGCCGAATACTTCTATGCCGGCACCGCCGAGAACCTGAAGAAGGTCTACGAAAAACTGAGTTCGCGCCTGACGGTGGAAAAAAAGGAAACCGAAATCTCGGGCCTGCTCGCGCTCGCCGCCGCCATGCTGGCCCTGCTGTCGGCCGGCCTGTCGCTGCTCTGGTTCAACCGGATTCTCTAGGCCACGCAACGGCTTTCGCACGGGTCTTTGATGAAAAGGGCTGGATTGTTCCCGGAATCCGCCATTAGGATGATCCGATGGACGCAGCATCCGGCGAAGTCATTTTCAGGGCCGAAGGCCTGACCAAGGTTTACCGCATGGGCGAGGTCGAGGTGCACGCCCTGCGCGGCATCGACCTGGTACTGCGCAGCGGCGAGTTCGTCGTGCTGCTTGGCCCGTCGGGCAGCGGCAAGTCCACGCTGCTGAACATCCTGGGGGGGCTTGATGTGCCCACGGCGGGCCACGTCTGGTACCACGGCGAAGACCTGACCAGCGCCAGCGACGCGCAGCTCACCCGGTTCCGCCGTGAGCACGTGGGCTTTGTGTTCCAGTTCTACAACCTGATCCCCAGCCTGACGGCACGCGAGAACGTCGCGATCGTCACGGAGATCGCACCCGACCCGCTGCCGCCCGAGGATGCGCTGGCCCGGGTGGGCCTGGAAGAGCGCCTGGACCACTTTCCGGCCCAGCTCTCGGGAGGCGAACAGCAGCGCGTGGCGATCGCGCGCGCCATCGCCAAGCGGCCGGTGGTGATGCTTTGCGACGAGCCGACCGGGGCGCTGGACTCGGCCACCGGGGTGCGGGTGCTCGAAGCGCTGGAGCGCGTCAACGCCGAGATGGGCACCACGACGGTGGTGATCACGCACAACGTCGACATTGCGCGCATGGCGCACCGGGTGCTCTACATGGCCGATGGGCGCATCGTGCGCGAGCAGCTCAACGCCGAGCGCCTGCCGGCGCGGGAGCTGCGCTGGTGAAGTCCCTGCACCGCAAGGCACTGCGCGACCTCTGGCACCTGCGTGGCCAGGCGCTGGCGATCGCACTGGTGATCGCCTCGGGCATTGCCATGCTCGTGATGTCGCAGGCCACGCTGGACTCGCTGCAGGAGACACGCGACCGCCTCTACCAGGACTACCGCTTCTCCGACGTCTGGGCCCAGGTCAAGCGCGCGCCCGAGTCGCTGGCCGCCCGCGTCGCGCAGCTGCCCGGCGTGGACGCCGTGGAAACGCGCCTGATCGCCAGCGCCAAGGTCGAACTGGCCGACTTCAGCGACCCCATCGAAGCCGTGGTGCAGTCCTTGCCCGACCAGGGCGAACCCGCGCAGAACCGCCTGTACCTGCGCAGCGGCCGCATGCTGTCGCCCTTCGCGCACAACGAGGTGCTGGTCAGCGAAGCCTTTGCCCAGGCCCATGGGCTCAAGCCCGGCGACCGGCTGCGCGCCACCGTCTACGGCCGCACGCAGTGGTTCAGCATCGTGGGCATGGCCGTGTCGCCGGAGTACATCTACCAGATCAAGCCCGGCGCGATGTTTCCCGACTACGAGCGTTACGCCATCCTGTGGATGAGCCGGCGCGCGCTGGAGGCCGCGCTCGACATGAACGGCGCCTTCAACCAGGTGGTGGTGAAGCTCGCGCCCGGCGCCAGCGAACGCGATGCCATCGACGCCATGGACCAGCTGCTGGCCCGCAGCGGCAGCCACGGGGCGCACGGCCGGATGAACCAGCTGTCGTTCCGCTTCCTGCACGAGGAATTTCGCCAGCTCGCAACCATGACGCGCGTGTTTCCGACCATCTTTCTCGGCGTGGCCGCGTTCCTGTTGAACGTGGTGTTCACGCGCCTGGTCGGCACGCAGCGCGACCAGGTCGCCATTCTCAAGGCCTTCGGCTACGGCACCCGCGACGTGGCCCTGCACTACGGCCTGATCGTCACGCTGATCTGCGGGTTGGGCTCGGCGCTGGGCGTGGCCGGCGGCGTCTGGCTCGGCACGTCGCTCGCCGGCATTTACCAGACCTATTTCCGATTCCCGTTTCTGGACTTCTCCCTGAACCTGCCGGTGGTGCTGGCGGGCGTGGGTGTGAGCCTGCTGGCGGCGCTGATCGGCACCGGTCGCGCGGTCTACAGCGCCGCCGGCGAACCCATCGCCGAGGCCATGCGCCCGCCCGCGCCCGAACATTTCCACCGCACCGTGCTCGAACGCCTGGGCCTGGCGCGCTGGCTGTCCCAGCCCACGCGCATCATCCTGCGCCAGATCGAACGCCGGCCGTTCAAGGCCTTGATGAGCGTGATGGGCCTGGCTTTCGCCGGCGCGATCATGATGATGGCGCGTTTCCAGGAAAGCTCGATCAACCACATGGTGGAGCTGCAGTACCGCCTGTCGCAGCGGCATGACCTGAGCGCCAGCTTCATCGAACCCGCCCCGCGTCGGGCCGCGAACGAACTGGGCGCCTTGCCCGGTGTGCGGCGGGTGGAGGGCGTGCGCGCCGTGCCGGTGCGGCTGCGGCATGAAAACCGCTCGGTTCAAACCAGCATTGAGGGCTTGCCGCCCGACGGCCAGCTGCGCCGCCCGATCGATGCGCAGCTGCACCCGGTCACCCTGCCCGACGACGGCCTGGTGCTGAACGACTACCTGGCGGCGCGCCTGGGCGTCGGCGTGGGCGACATCCTGTGGGTGGAGGTGATGGAAGGCCGCCAGGCAACATTGCGCCTGCCGGTGGCGCAGCTGGTGCGCGAGCACGTGGGGATCCGCGCCTACATGAACCTCGACGCGCTCAACCGCGCGCTGGGCGACGGTGACCTCGTCAGCGGCGTGCTGATGACGGTGGACGACGGCGCCGAGCCCGCCGTGTTCCGCGAACTCGACCGGCGCCCGCGCGTGGTCGGCGCCGAATCGCGCCTGTCGGCGGTGAAGGCCCTGTACAAGAGCATCGCGCAGATGACGGGCGTGTTCATGTACATCACCGTGCTGATGGGCGCCATCATCAATTTCGGCGTGGTCTACAACTCGGCGCGCATCGCGCTGGCCGAACGCGGCCGCGAACTGGCCAGCCTGCGCGTGCTCGGTTTCACGCAGGGCGAGGTCAGCTACATCCTGCTAGGCGAACTGGCCCTGCTGGTGCTGGTTTCGATTCCGCTGAGTTTCGCCGTGGGCTACGGCCTCTCGTGGTACCTGGCCAGCAACCTGCAGTCGGACCTGTACCGCGTGCCGGTGCACCTGCCGCCTTCGGCCTACGCGTTCGCCGCCATCACCACCGTGATCTCGGCCCTGCTGTCGGCCCTGGCCGTGCGCGAACGCATCCACCGGCTGGACCTGATCGCCGTGCTCAAGACCCGCGAATGACCGGCCGTTGCCCCACCCGCACGCTGCGCCACAATGAACCCCAAGGTCACACCCTCATGAACGTCTCACGCAAGGTTTTTCTGTGGGGGGCCGGCGCCGCTGCGCTGGCCGTCCTGGCCTGGCTGGCCCAGCGCGAGCCTGCGCAACTGGCCAGCGTGGCGCGCGTGAGCCGCGGCCCGCTGGAGCAAAGCTTCATGGAGGAAGGCAAGACTCGCCTGAAGCAGCGCTACGTGGTGACCGCGCCGGTCGCCGGCCTGGTGCGCCGCATCGCGCTGCAGCCCGGCGACGCGGTGCGCCCGCAGCAGGTGGTGGCCGAGATTGACGCGGCCAGTAGCGCCCTGCTCGACCCGCGCGCACGCAGCCAGGCACTGGCCGACGTGAGCACCGGCGAAAGTGCGCTGCGGGCGGCACGCCAGCGCGTCGCTGCGGCCGCCACGGGCGACACCGTGGCGCAACAGGAATTCCGGCGCCTGCAGCAACTGCGCGCCCAGGGCATGGTCACGGCAACCCAGTTCGACAGCGCCCAGGCGCAGGCGGCCATGGCCGCGGCCGAACTGGCCACCGCGCGCTCGGACGAGCAGATTGCCGCCCGCCGGCTCCAGACGGCCCGGGCCACGCTGGCCGAGGAAGGCCACGCCGGCCGCGGCAAGGTGCTAGCCGTCCGGTCGCCCGTGGCGGGCGTGGTCCTCAAGCGCGCCATCGAAAGCGCCACGCCCGTCGCCATGGGGCAGGTGCTCCTGGAGATCGGTGACCCCGCGGCACTCGAAATCGAGGTCGAGGTGCTGTCCACCGACGCCGTGCGCCTGGCACCGGGCCTGAAGGCACGTGTGCTGCGCTGGGGCGGCGAGGGCGTGCTGGACGCCACCGTGGCGCGCATCGAGCCCGGCGGCTTCACCAAGGTGTCGGCCCTCGGCGTCGAAGAACAGCGCACCCGCGCGATCCTGGACTTCGCGTCGCCGCGCCAGCGCTGGGCGGCCCTGGGCGACGCCTTCCGGGTCGAAGTCGAATTCATCCTGCGCCAGGAAAAAGACGTGTTGCAGGTGCCCGCCAGCGCCCTGTTCCGGACCGACGACGGCTGGGCCGTGTACCGGCTTGACGGCGGCACCGCACGCCGCACACCCGTGAAAATCGGCGTTCGCTCGGCCACGGCCGCGCAGGTGCTGGACGGTTTGCAGGTGGATCAATCCGTCATCGTGCAGCCGGACGACCGCATCCGGGACGGCACGCGCATCAAGGCGGTGCGCGGGCAGTAGGACGGTGGCGGATGATCAGGCGGCGCCGTCGTCAAACGCCGCATCGATCTCCTGCACGTCCATGCGGGCGTAGATGGCGGCCGCACCGCTCAACTCCCACACCGAGGCACCGGCCCGGACTTTCTCGGCCGTCTCATCCTCCTTGCGCATCTTGGCCCGGGCCGCCGTCACCACCTGCGCGGCGTCGTCGCGCGGCACGCAGACCACCGCATCACCATCCGCCACGATCAGGTCCCCCGGACGCACCTCGACCCCTTCGCACACCACGGGCGCATTGACAAAGCCATGGCCGGACTTGTCGGGGTGCATGGGCCAGATGTGGGTGGACCACACCGGAAACCCGAGGGCACGCACCTGGTCCACATCGCGCACGCACCCCTGCACGACCACGCCGGCCAGGCCCTTCTGCTGGGCGTAGCGCGTAGCCAGATCGCCCCACTGCGCGCCGGACAGCTCGGCCTGGCAGACGACCACCAGCACATCGCCCGGCTGGGCGAGCACCAGCGCGCGGTGCATCATCAGGTTGTCGCCGGGCCAGCAGAATGCCGTGACGGCGGGTCCGGCGATTTGCGGCTGGCCTTCCTTCAAGGGGCGCATGCGTGCCCCCAGCAGGGCCGCCCGGCCGCGCGTGCCCATGGACTCGTGGATGTCGGCGACGGTCACATCACGCGCCTGCGCAACAACGGCGGCATCGACGCGCCGCACCTTGAGATACACCTGCGAAGCACTCATGTCGCCCATCCCTTGCTCAGGCGTGCGGCACGCAGTAGTCGTCCGCAGACAGGCGGAAGGTGGTGCGCTTCATCAGGCGGGGCTGGTCGATGCGCATCACATCGCGACGGTGCAGCGTGCAGCCGTTGTCCCACATCATCATGTCGCCGTTGCGCACCTTGTGGCGGTAAGCGTGATCGGGGTGCCCGCCGGCCTCGAACAGGATGGGCATCACGCGCGCGGCCTCTTCTTCCGACAGCCCATCGATCGCAACGAGGGTGGTCTGGTCCGCATACAGCGCCTTGCGACCCGTTTTCGGATGGGTCAACACCAGGGGATGGCGTGCGTCGGGCAGGCTCAGCATCGCGTTGGAGGCCTCTTTGCCCTTGAGTTCCAGCGTGCTGAGCATCGCGTAGCGTTTGGCGTAACGGAAGGTGCCGGTGCGCCCTTCGATCAGCTGCTGGATGTCGGTGGGCAGCCGGTCCCAGGCCGCGTACTCGTTCGCCCAGTAGATGTCGCCGCCGTCGCGCGGCACTTCCGTGCCGTACAGGATGGCGCCGGTGGCAGGGCGCACCTGGTAGGTCTGGTCCGAGTGCCAGTCCACGTCCTCGCCGCCCGCGAAGCCGCCGACGAAACGGCCGTCCGAGTACTTCAGGGTGCTGAAATAGATGATCTGGTCGTGGTACGGCGACTGGATGTCCTTGCGGCCGGTGCTCTCGCATTTTCCGAAGTATTCAGAGAAGCGCACCAGTTCGGACTCGTCCAGCGACTGGCGGCGGAAGATCATCACCGGGGATTTCTGCCAGATCGCCTTGAGTTCGGCCATGGCGTCTGCGTTGTCGAGGATGTCCGGAATGAACACGTGGACCTGGACGGCGAAATCGGAATGCAGCGGGGTGGTTTTGATGAGGCTCATGTTGTCTCCTTGGGTGTTTACTCGGGTTTCATGTTGGCGGTCTTGATCACTTCGGCGTAGGTGCGACGCTCCTCGCGCAGCCAGGCGTTGAGTTCGGCGGTCGTGCGGATGGGTGCGCGCTCGAAACCAAGCTCGCCCAGCGCCTTCTGGGTTTCGGGCAGGTCGAGAATCTTGCGCATCTCGGCACCCAGCCTGTTCTGGATCTCCATCGGCACGCCCCGCGGCACCATCAGCGCGTTCCAGGCCGTGATGGTGAAGTTGGGCAGGCCCTGCTCACCCGCGGTCTTCACGCCGGGCATGGACGCCATGGGCGTGACGGTGGTCACGGCCAGTGGCTTGATCTTGCCCAGCCCCGTGCGTGTGGCGGCGACGGTGTCGATCAACACCGGCACATGCCCACCCATCAAGGCGGTCATCGCGTCGCCCGAGCCCTTGTACCGGATGCCGAACAGGGGCACGTCGCGCTGCTTGAGCATTTCCAGCACCAGCTGACCGGTCACGCTGGGAATCCCCACATCGACCTTGCCCGGCTTGCTTCGGGCCAGCGCGATCAGCTCGTTGAGCGAGTTGACGGGCACGTTGGGGCCGGCGGAGATCGCGAAAGGAATCAGGGCCGTCAGGATGATGGCGTCGAAATCCTTGTCGGCGTCGTAGCCCACGTTGGGGTACAGCGCCGGATTCATGGCGTGCGTGCCATTGGCCCCCATCACCAGCGTGTAGCCGTCCGGTGTGGCGCGCGCGGCGGCGGCGGTGCCGATGTTGCCGCCCGCGCCCGGCTTGTTGTCCACAACGAACCCCTGACCGAAAGCACGGGAAAGCTTGTCGGCCAGGTAGCGGGTGGCAATGTCGGTGCTCTGCCCCGCAGGGTAGGCCACGATGATCTTGACCGGCCGGTTGGGCCAGTCAGCGTGACTCTGCGCGTGGGCGCCGCTGGTGGCAGCGGCAAATGATGCGGTGGCCAGCAGGCTCAAGACCGCGCGGCGTGTAGCAAATTTCATGACTTGTCTCCGCTGGATGTTCGACGTACTTGAACGTTATCCGCAGCGCTGTGCGGTGTGTACGACGGCGGGCAGTGATGTTTCACATGTTGAACTTCCACTTTCCGCCGGCCTCGGAGCGCCCGTCCAGAGATAACTTGCATCCAGGTCCTCGAAGCGACGGCAGCCGATCTGCGCCATCACCATGTCGATTTCGTTGCGCATGATCTGCAGCGCGCGTGCCACGCCGGCCTGGCCTCCCGCCGCCACGGCGTACAGCGTGGGCCGCCCGAAGATGGCCGAGCGGGCGCCCAGGCAGCGTGCAATCACCACGTCCGAGCCACGGCGCACGCCACTGTCCAGAATCAGTTCGACCCGATCACCCACCGCAGCGCGGATGGCCGGCAGCATCTCCAGCGGCGAGGGCGCGACATCAAGCTGGCGCCCGCCGTGGTTGGACACCACCAGGCCGTCCACACCCAGGCGCGCGGCCTCGCGGGCGTCGTCCGGATGCAGCAGCCCCTTGATGACCAGTGGGCCTTTCCACGCATCGCGGATGCGGCGCAGGTGCTCCCAGCTGATCATCGGCGCCGGTGTCAGGGTGCCGTACAGGTCCGCCACCTGACTCGCATTGGCGCCCTCTGGCGCATAGGGCAGCCAGTTGCGCATCATCGGTATGCCACCCGTGCGCAGATAGCGCAGCACCCAGGCCGGATGGCCCATCGCATTCAACACCACCCCCGGCGTCATGCGCAGGGGCCTGGAAAATCCGTTGCGGCGGTTGCGCTCGCGGTTGGAGTTGACCGGCACATCGACCGACACGACCAGAACCCCGGGTTGGGCCTGGTTCGCGCGTTGCACCAGGTCGGCGTTGATGCGTTCGTCACTCGTGCAGTACATCTGGAACCAGACGTGCTCAGGTGCCACACGCATCCCGTCTTCCAGCGAGGCGTTGGCAGCGCTCGACAGCAGAAAGGGCACATTGGCTTCGCGCGCAGCGGCGGCCAGCATCAGATCGGCGTCCGGCCGCCAGAGGCCCGCCAGACCCGTGGGTGAAATGCCGATGGGGCTGCTGTAGGTGCGCCCGAACAGCACGACCGACGGATCGCGCCGGCTCACGTCGCGCAGGTAGCGCGGCAGCAGGCGGTACTGCGCAAAGGCTTCCCGGTTGCGCTTCAGGCACAGTTCGTCATCCACGCCGCCGTCGATGAAATCGAAGGCGATGCGCGGCAGTTTCTGGCGCGCCAGCAGGCGCAGGTCTTCAAGGTTGACGGCGGATTGGAGGTTCATGGCGTGGCATGTTGGACAACGCCACCACCTTAAGCGCGCAGGCCGCTCATCTGCGGCGACCGCCCCTCGTCTGTTTCACATGTTGAACTTGTGCGCGTCGGCAGCGAGCACAGCGGCGGTGGTCTGCAATGCGTCGCGCACGTTCTCCAGACGCTCTTCACCATAGAGATCGGCCGGTCCCATCAGACACAGCGCCGCAAACGCGTCGCCGCGTGCACCCCGCACCGGTACCGCGAACGCATGCAGACCCGGGACCACATCACCCAGATTGACCCCGAATCCGTGGCGACCCGAGCGCTCACGCATCCTCTGCAGCGCCTCCAGTCGCCCTGTGCCACGGCGCGCAATCTCCTGCTCCACGTTGTCCAGCAGCACGCCGCGCACCTCATCTTCCGTCAGGCTCTGCAGGATCGCCACGCCGCCCACCGAGGAGAAGAGCGGACGCCGGGTCCCCGGGTGGACCATCAGACCCGACAGCGGCAGCGTGCCGGCGCGCACGCTGCACACGTATTCGTTTCCACTGCGCAGCAGCAGCAGGGCGACGCCGGCCATGCGACGCGCAAACGCCTGCACCACCGCCTCGGCCCGGCGCTGGAACTGGGCGCGCTCCGGCAGCGCCAGACCCAGTTCGTACATCAGCGGGCCGGGCAGGTAATGGCGGTCACTGGCGCGCTGCTCCACCAGGCGCTCTTCCACCAGGCATGTGAGCATGCGGTGCACGGTGGCCTTGTCCTGATGGCAGGCTGCGGCGAGGTCGGAGAGCCGCCAGCCAAACTCCGGCCGGGCGGCGATCATGCGCATCAGCTTGACGCCCCGGCCCAGGCTCTGCGTGCCGGTTCGGTCAGGACCGGTGGCAGGGACAGGCCGCTGCAGCGAAAGATCGACGGGGTTCATGGTGAAGGCATTTTCTGACTGACTCCAGGCGGGCGCCATCCACGTTTGCACCAAGAAGCGTCAGCCGACTGTGCTGCGCAATGCGGCAGCATCGCGGCGTTCAGTCAACGCTGGCCCCAGAAGATTTGACCACCTGGCTCCACTTTGCGATGTCAGCCTTCAGCACAGCCGCGAACTCATGAGGGGTGGTCAGATAGGGTTCGGCGCCCTGGGCGGCGAACCTGTCTGTCACGTCTCTGGACTTCACCACCTCGTTCACATCGGCATTGATCTTCTGGATGAGGCTGGCGGGCACCCTGGCAGGCGCGAACAGGCCGAACCAGGGGTTGACGTCAAAGTCCTTGTAGCCGGCTTCGGCGATGGCCGGGATGTTGCTGAACGCGGCGGCCCGCTTGGCGCTGGTCACGGCGATCGGGTGCAGGGTGCCGTTCTTGATCGCACCGGACACCGAGGGCAGGCTGGTGAACACCAGGTTGATCTGGCCCCCCATCAGGTCCTGCATAGCAGGCGCAGCGCCACGGTAAGGCACGTGCGTCAGCTTCACCCCGGCGGCGGCATTGAACATTTCGCCCACAAGGTGATTGACCGATCCGTTACCCGCCGAACCAAATGTGAGCTGGGCTTTTTTTGCGGCAGCGACGACATCGGGCACTGTCTTGTAGGGGGCGTCCGCCTTGGCCACCAGGACGAACGGCAACGTGGCGAGGGTGGCCACCGGCGCGAAATCCTTTTCCGGGTCAAACGGGAGCTTCTTGTACAGCGCGCCATTGATGGCATGGGTTCCCACATAGCTCATGAGCAGGGTATAGCCATCCGCCGGCGCGTTCGCCACCACTTCCATGCCCACGTTGCCGCCGGCGCCAGCGCGGTTCTCCACCACCACCGGCTGCCCCCATTTTTCGCTGAGCTTCTGCGCAAGGATGCGGGCCAGCGCATCCGACGCCCCACCCGGTGTCTGCGGCACGAGGATCTTGACGGGGCGCGTGGGAAAGTCCTGGGCGCAAGTGCCGCCGACCGCCAACGCCAAGGCCGCAAGGGCAAGCCACTTCCGGGGATGTTTGAACATGCTGTGCCTCCTGTTGAATTGAAGTCTCAGCGCGTCTGGCTGATCTGCCTGAGCGCCAGGTCGAGTTGCTCGGCCATCGGCGCCTCGAAAAAGGAAGGGTCCTGGCCCGCCACCACTTCCGCCGCGCGGCGCTCGATCAGCCGCCGCAGCCGGTAGCGCGCCCGCTGCTGCAGCAGCACCGTGCGGCGCTCGCCCAGGCCCAGCCAGGCCTGGTGCCGTTCGATCTCGTCCGACAGCGCGGCAATCGATGCAGGTTTCGACGACGATGCCAGCAGCACCGAAGGCCGCCACGCGCCTTCCTCATGCCTGGCCAGCGACGCAATGCGCTGGATGTCCGTTGCCATCTTCTGCGCGCCCGGCAGGTCGGCCTTGTTGATCACAAAGATGTCGGCCATCTCCATGATGCCGGCCTTCATGGCCTGCACCACGTCGCCGCTTTCGGGCAGCAGCACCAGCACCAGCGTGTCCACCTGGACCCGGGCGGCGTATTCCACCTGCCCGACGCCCACGGTCTCCAGCAGCACCTCGTCGAACCCAAATGCATCCATCAGGTCCAGCATCTCGGGCAGGTTGTCCGAGAGCCCATCCGATGTCGACCGCGAGCCGATGGAGCGGATGTACAGCTCCGACATGCCCTGCAGTTCATCCATGCGGATGCGGTCCCCCAGGATGGCGCCACCCGAACGCGGGCTGCTCGGGTCGATGGCCAGGATCCCCAGGCGCCGGCCCGGTGCGCGGTGCAGCGCCAGATGGCCTGCAAGCGTGCTCTTGCCCGCCCCCGGCGCGCCGGTCAGCCCGATGCGCCGGGCCACAGACGCCGCCGGAGCCCGGCGCGGGCTGTGCATCAGGTCTGACGCGCTGGCGTTGGCCAGCCGTGTCAGGGCCTGCCCCAGGGCGTGGCGGTCCAGCGGCTCGCTGCTCACGCGGGCACCTTTCCAAGCACTTCGTCGTGGTGCTCGTCGAGCAGGGGCGGCAGGCCGTAGCGCGGGGTGTAGCCATCGAACTTCAGTGGACTGGCCACAGCGCGCAAGCCCTGCGCGCCGTCACCCAGCGTCACCACCAGGTCGCGTGAACGGGTCAGGTCGCTGTCCAGCGCCTGCTTCAGGCTGCCCACTTCCGCGGCGACGACGCCCAGCGGCGCCAGGCGGCGCACCCATTCGGCGGCCGTGTTCTTCAGCAGCACCTCACCAATGGCCGCCAGCACCACCTCGCGGTTCTGCCGCCGGCTGGCCATGGTGGCGAACTGCGGATCGGCTATCCATTGCGGACGGCCGGCTTCCCGGCAAAACTTCTGCCAGAACTTGTCGTGCGTGATGAAAAGCGTCAGCCAGCCATCGGCCGTGGGAAAGATCTGGGCCGGCACCACGTACGGGTGCGAAGAGTTGGCCAGCCGCCCGACCACTTCGCCGGTGTTGAGCGCCGCACCCGCCAGGTAGTTCAACTGCGACAGCATCACGTCGTACATGGCGACATCGACCTGCCCGCCCCTGCCCTCGACGATCTTGGCCAGCAGACCCATCGCGGCCACCAGACCGGCCGAGTTGTCCACGGCGGAGTAGCCCGCCTTGGTCGGCGGTGCAGCCGGATCGCCCGTGAGCGCCATCACGCCGGTCAGCGCCTGGATCACATAGTCGTAGGCCGGGTTTTCTGCATACGGCCCGTCCAGCCCGTAACCGGTCAGCGCCACGCAGACGATCCGCTCGTTCCATTGGCGCAGATGGCTGTAGGTCAGGCCCAGCTTCTTGATCGCCGACGGCCGCAGGTTGGTGACCAGCGCCTGCGAGCGGCCCACCAGTTCGTGCAGTTGCGCGCGTCCGGCGTCGCTGGCCAAGTCGATCACCACGCTCTTCTTGTTGCGGTTGAGGCTGGCAAAGTACGCGTTGTGGGGGCCGATGAAATGCGGGCTCACGCTGCGCGCGATGTCCCCCTCCGGCGGCTCGATCTTGATGATCTCGGCGCCCATGTCGGCCAGCAGCAGGCCGCAGTACGGCCCGGCCAGCATGTGGCCGACCTCGATGATCCGCAAGCCGGACAGCGGGCCGCTCATGACAGTTGGTGCGCCAGTTCGGCGACAACGTCGTCCAGCGGCATGTCGGCCGTGAACACCGCGGAGACCCCCATGCCGCGCAGCGCATCCTGGTCGGCTCTGGGGATGGTGCCGCCCACGAACACCTTGATGGTGCCCGCCTTCAGCGCGTGCAACTGCGCGAGCACGTCGGCCACCAGTTCCTTGTGGCTGCCGGACAGAATGCTCAGGCCCACCGCATCCACGCCTTCATCGACCGCCACCTGGGCGATCTGCAGCGGCGTGCGGCGCAGGCCGGTGTAGATCACCTCGGCGCCGGCGTCCCGCAGCGTCAGCGCCACGATCTTGGCCCCGATGTCATGACCGTCCAGGCCGGGCTTGCCGACCAGGATGCGCTTGCCGGCAAGAGGTCGCTGTTGCCGCAGGGTTGTCAACTCGTTCATAGATTCACCGGCTCCTTGAATTCGCCCCATTGATTTTTCAGACAGCTCACCATTTCACCCACCGTGGCGTAGGCGTGGCAGCAGTCCACCAGGTAAGGCATGACGTTCTCACGGTCCTTGGCGGCAGCGGCGGACAGCCGGGCCAGTGACGTGTCCACGGCCGACTGCTGGCGGGTGTCGAGCACGCGCTGGAACTTCTCCAGCGCCCGCTGCGCAACCGTCGGGTCGAGCGTGAACAGCTCGCGCACGCCGATCTCCTCGTTCTCCTTCTTGAAGAAGTTCTGGCCCACGATGACGTTCTTGCCGGCGTCGGTGTCGAGCTTGCGTTCCAGCCCGCGCTCGGCCAGGCGCAGCTGCATCCAGCCGTCCTCGATGGCGGGGATGACGCCGCCGTAGGCGTCGATCTCGGACATCACCTTGGAGATCATTTCCTCCATGCGGTCGGTGTGCTGCTCCAGGAAATAGCTGCCGCCCAATGGATCCACCGTGCGGCCGATGCCGCTCTCGAAGGCCAGGATCTGCTGCGTGCGCACCGCCAGCTCGGCGGAGAACTCGGTCGGGATCTGGAAGGCCTCGTCCAGCGCGCAGGTGAAGATCGACTGCGCGCCGCCGAACACGGCCGCCATGGTTTCCACCGCGACCCGCACCACGTTGTTGTAGGGCTGCGGCGCCACCAGCGACGAACCACCGCACACCACGCCAAAGCGGAAATGCTGCGCCTTCGGGTCCTTCACGCCATAACGCTCCTTCATGAAGCGCGCCCAGAGCCGCCGACCGGCCCTGAACTTCGCGATCTCGTCGAAGAAATCCATGTGCACGTAGAAGAAGAACGACAGGCGCTTGGCGAATTTCTCGACATCGCCGCCGCGGCTGCGCAGTTCTTCCACATAGGCCAGCCCGTTGGCCAGCGTGTACGCCATCTCTTCGGCCGCCGTGGCGCCCGCGTCGCGCACATGGGCCCCGGCGATGCTGATGGCGTTGAAGCGCGGCGAGACATCGTTCGAATACAGGATCGAATCAGCGATCAGCCGCATCGACGGGCGCACCGGGAATATCCAGGTGCCGCGCGCCACGTACTCCTTCAGGATGTCGTTCTGGATGGTGCCGGTGAGCTTGTCGCGCGGCACGCCCTGCTTGTCGGCCACCGCCAGGTACATCGCATAAATGATGGCGGCCGTGCCATTGATGGTGAACGAGGTCGAGATCTTCGACAGGTCCAGCCCCTGGAACAGGATCTCGGCCTCGCTCAGGTTCGACAGCGACACGCCGACCTTGCCGATCTCCGGCCGCGCCATCGGATGGGTGGGGTCATAGCCGCATTGGGTGGGCAAGTCCAGCGCCACGGACAGCCCCGTCTGGCCCTGGGCCAGCAGGAATTTGTAGCGCTCGTTCGACTCCTCCGCGGTGCCGAAGCCCGAATACTGGCGGATCGTCCACAGCCGGCCGTTGTAGCCGTCAGGGAAGATGCCGCGCGTGAACGGGTACTCGCCGGGCTGGCCAATGTTTTCGGGGTGCACGGCGCTGGCATCGACGCTGGCGGGCACGGGAATGCCGCTGCGGCTGACCGGTGCCATCACCGGCTCGCGCGTGGGGTTCAGTTGTTCTCTGAGGTTCATCAGGCGCCTTTGGACAGAAGTTTTTCGGAAGCGGCCCAGTGGTCGTCGTGCAACCAGGTCTGGACCAGGTGTTTCTGTTCGATGGCGCGGTGCGCCTGCCAGCCCAGGCCCTGGCGTGCAGCGATGGCCTGGGCCTTGATGCCGCGCAGCACCTGCGGCGGACAGTGGTTCAGCGGCTTGGTGAAAGCCGCCAGGTCTTGGCCCTGCGGCCCGTCGGAGATCACCGCGTCGGCCAGCCCCCAGGCCAGCGCCTGCGGGGCGCTCACCAGTTCGCAGCGGCTCATCATGCGCATGGCATGGGCCGGGCCGATCAGCCGGAACAGGTCCGGCCCGCCCCCCCAGGCCGAGGTGATGCCGAGCTTGGCCTGGATGTAGCCGATGCGCGCGTGCGCGGACTGCAGGCGCATGTCGCAGGCCAGCGCCAGCTCGGCACCGCCACCGATGGCATCCCCGTTGAGCAGGGCGATCACCGGCACGGGGCAGCGGCGTAGGGCTTCCAGCGCGGCGCCGGCCTCTTCCATCATGGCCATCACCGCGGCTTCATCACGCACGCTGGCCAGGTCGCGCAGGTCGCCGCCAGCGGCGAAGTAGCGGTCTCCCGCGCCGGTCACGACGAGGTAGCGCAGGTCGTCGCGCGCACCGGCGGTGCGGACGGCCGCGGCCAGTTCGGCCAACACCGGGCGGGCCAGTGCGTTGTGTTTCAGGGCACGGTTCACCGTGATCCAGACCGCGCCGGGGTGCGGCTCGTGGACCAGGACCGTGGCGTCGCGGGGGTCGGTGCTTGTTGCTTGCATGGGGGGCATGTTAGATTTGCAAAAGTTCTCACACAAGAACAGTTATTCGATATTTCGAACAAACAAGAAATCAAGAGGCCATACACCGTGAATTCAGAACAAGACGTTCGAAATACCGAACAAACAGGACCTGACGCCGCGATCCCCCTGCCGGTGGGCGGCGCCGCCGTCACGGCGGTGGAGCGCGTGCTCGACATCTTTGAGGCCTTTCACAAGGTGCAAAAACCGCTCTCACTGACGGATCTGGCGGAGTTCACCGGCATCCCGAAAAGCAGTTGCCACGCCATCGTCGGCACGCTCACGGCGCGCGGCTATCTCTATTCGCTGACGCGCCCGCGCTCGCTCTACCCCACGCGGCGCTTCCTGGACATCGCGCGCGACATCCACGAGAAAGACCCGTTTGTGGACCGCGTGATGCCGCTGCTGGAACGCCTGCGGGACGCTTCACGCGAAACCGTCATCCTCGGCAAGCGCCAGGGCGACGCCGTGATCTACCTGCAGGTGATGGAAAGTCCACATCCGATCCGCTATTCGGCCAAGCCGGGTGAGTTCAAGCCGCTGCACTCCAGCTCCATCGGCAAGGCCCTGCTCGGCAGCCTGAAAGAGCCCGAGATGCGCGCGCAAATTGCCAGCCGGCCCCTGCAAGCCATCACGAGCAGCACGCTGACCGAGCCCGACGCGCTGGCCCAGGACATCCTGGACGGCCGTCGGCGCGGCTATTTCGTCACACGCGGCGAAAACGTGCCGGACGTGTGGGCCGTCTCGGCCTTCCTGTCGGTGAACTCGGAGACACTGGCGGTGGCCATTGCCGGACCGCGCCACCGGATGGAAAACAACGTCATCGAGTGCGCGCAATTGCTGCTGGCCACCTGCAGTTTCATTTCACGGCAGTGGGACCGGTCGTGAACCAGCCCCCTGCGCGGGACGAGGCACGGCTGCCCACGGCGGCACAGGCCCTGCTGGCGCGGTCGCGCCGTGCCGTGACACCCTGCGGTGACGGCGTCATGGTGTGGCGATGCTGGGGCGAAGGTACGCCCGTGGTGCTGCTGCACGGCGGCAGTGGCAGCTGGACCCACTGGGTGCGCAACATCCCGACGCTGGTGGCGTGTGGCCGGCAGGTCTGGGTGCCGGACCTGCCCGGCTTCGGGGACTCCGGCCTGCCGCCCGGCGGGGGCGACGCGGACGCC
>JAHFQI010000040.1 GCA_023259355.1 Comamonadaceae bacterium | reverse complement strand
CGAGGTCGGCCGCTGGTAGAAGGCCGGCAGCGGCGGGAAGACGATGCCGCCCATTTCCGTGACGCTGACCATGTTGCGCAGGTGCGCCAGGTTCAGCGGCGTCTCGCGCGTCATCAGGATCAGGCGGCGCCGCTCCTTGAGCATCACATCGGCCGCGCGGGCGATCAGGTTGTCCGACAGGCCGTGCGCCACCGCCGCCAGCGTGCGCATCGAGCATGGCGCCACGACCATGCCGTGGCTCTGGAACGAGCCGCTCGCGATCGCCGCGCCGACGTCGCGCACATCATGGTGCTGGTGCGCCAGTGCGGCGACGGCCGCGCGGTCCAGGTCCAGCTCCTGGCGCAGGTTCAGCCAGCCGGCCTCGGACACCGTGAGGTGGGTTTCCACGCCGGGCAACTCGCGCAGCAGCTGCAGCAGCCGCACGCCATGCACCGCGCCGCTGGCGCCGGAGATCGCCACGATGATGCGGCGCGGGGGAAGCGATGGGTGCATGGCGGGTGCGTTCACGTGGTGACTGCCTCGTCCTCTGCTGCGGCGCTCCCGTCGGCAGGGTGCAGCGGCGCGTCCCGCAGATCGTCCAGCACGCGCGCGGTCACCTCCTGCGCCTGGGTCGGGTCGAAATCGGCATGCAGGCGTTTTCTGACGCCATGCTGCTGCAGCTGGTGGTAGCGGTCGGGCACGATGCCGTGGCGTGCCAGGCAACTTTTGACGCAGGCCAGCGGGCAGCCGTCCAGCGCCACGATGGGCCGGCCCGAACGCGCGAGCTTCACCAGGGACGGCACGTCGCCACCCACGCCGGCGACGCACGACATCTCCGCGACACCGCGCCGGTCCAGCTGCAGCGCGACGTGGTTGGCCAGCTGCGCGGCGCTCGAACAACCCGAGCAGGCGTACACCAGCGGCAGTGTCTTGGGCGGGCGGGTCATGGCAAGCGGTCTTTGCGCAAGAGGGAACGGATTCAACGGCTGCCGAAGGAGCGGCCGAGGCGCGCCAGCACGGCGCGCGGCGAGGGTGGGCGGAACTGGCGCGGATCGAACACCGGCAGCTCCATCGCGTCCAGCGCGTTCTTGACCCTCAGGCCCAGCTCGGTGTCGCCTTCCATGGCCAGGCGGCGGCTGAAGAACAGCGTGTCCGGGTCCTGCTCGCGCCGCGCCAGTGCCAGGAAGTCGCCAGCGCCGGCGCTGATGGTCAGGTCCGGCGCGTCGGCCGCGGCGCGTGGGGCGAAGCTCGAACCGGTCCAGGCGAAATCGAAGGACAGCCTCGCGTCGCGCACCTGGATGCGCAGCCGCCGATCGCGCAGCGCCTGGCCCAGCTCGCCGGGCAACTGGCGTGCCAGCGCCAGGTTCAGCGCGACCACGAACAACGCCGAGCCGGGCCAGGCCGGCAGGCGTCCGAGGAATTCGCCCACCGGGGCGGGCAGTTCGAATCGGGCGGGGAGGGGCCGGGATGGATTCATGGCGATGTGACCTTCAGGATGTGGGGGCCGGCTGGCTCAGGCGGCGGCCCGTTGCGCCATGCCCGGCTGGCCGTGCCAGTAGCCGTTGCAGGCGAGGTCGGGCAGCAGCGGCTGCATGCGCGCCTGCGCCTCGGTCGGCGACAGCTGGCCGTCGAGCGCGGCGCGCCACAGGCCGATCAGCTCGGCCATGTGCCGCGACTGCGGGCTCAGGCGCAGCGCGTCCACGCCCAGCGCGCGCAGCGCCGGCAGTTCGCCCACGAGGTTGGCCACGCGGGCCGACTGGGTCTGGATGCCGTTGAGCACCAGGAAGTCCTCGCCCTCGCGGGTCTGCAGCATCAGCCCGTCCGCGTGGTCGAGGCAGCTGAACTGGCAGTCGTCCTTGGGCAGGTTGCGGTGGCGCGCGGTGAAGCAGCGTGCGGAGAATGCCAGCGGCATGCGGCCCAGCGCGAACACCTCGGTCTGCAGGCCCGGCGGCCGCGCGGCTTGCATCAGCGCCAGATCCTGATGGCCCATCTCCAGCGGCATGACCCAGCGCAGCGCGCCCAGGCCGGCCATCCACTGCAGCGCGGGCGGGTTGTAGAGGTTCAGGTGCGGGCCCGCGACAAAGGGCGCGCGCCCCGCCAGCGCCTGCACCGCGCCCATGTCGTTGGCCTCCACCCTGAAATCGCCGTTGGCCGCGATGCGGCGCAGCGTGGCCGCGTCGGAGCCCGACTCGATCAGCACCTGGGTGGACAGCACCACGGCCTTGCCGGCCTCGCGCAGCCGCGCGGCCACGGCCAGCCAGTCGGCCAGGCGCAACTCGTGGCGACGCGAGCAGACGGCTTCGCCGAGGTAGACCACGTCCAGCGGCGCCGCGGCCATGGCCTCATAAAAGCGCAGCACGGTGTCGCGCGGCCAGTAATACAGCAGGGGTCCGAGGGTGAGTTGCATGGTGGGGGCCATCCGGGCGGGGCGGGTCACTTCCAGGGCCGGTGGTAGGCGCCCAGGGTCTGCTGCTGGCCTTCGGCCACGTTGCCCAGCGCGGCCATCCAGTCCGACTTCGGCGTGTAGCGGTGCGGGTTGGCGCGGCAGTGGTCGATGGCCTCGCGCCAGACCCGCGTGACCTGCGCCACGTAGGCGGGGCTGCGCTGGCGGCCTTCGATCTTGATGGCGCGCACGCCCATGGCCATCAGCTGCGGCAGCAGCGCCAGTGTGTTCAGGCTGGTCGGCTCCTCGATCGCGTAGTAGCCGTCGTCGTGCACGCCGCCCACGTCGAAGCGGCCCTTGCACAGCGTGGGGTAGCCGGCGTTTTCGCCGTCGGCGTAGCGGTCGATCAGCACGCCGCTCAGGCGCGCCTCGCGGCCCCTGGGGGTTTCCTGCCAGCGCACGGCCTTGGGCGGCGAACACACGCCGTGGGTGTTGGGCGCTTCGCCGGTCACGTAGGACGAGAGCGCGCAGCGCCCCTCGACCATCACGCACAGGCTGCCGAAGCCGAACACCTCGATCTCCACCGGGGTTTTGCCCACGAGCTGTTCCACCTGCGCCAGCGACAGCACGCGCGGCAGCACCGCGCGCGCGATGCCGAACTGCGCGTGGTAAAAATTGATGGCGTCGGCATGTGTGGCCGAACCCTGCACCGACAGGTGCAGGCGCAACGCCGGATGGCGCGCCAGGGCGTATTGCATGAGGCCGGGGTCGGCCAGGATCACGGCGTCCACGCCCATGTCGGCAGCCCGGTCCACCGCGCCGCGCCACAGGGCCACGCCGCCGGCCTGCGGGTAGGTGTTGAGCGCCACCAGCACCTTGCGGCCGCGTTCGTGCGCGTAGCGGATGCCCGTGGCGATCGCCGCGGCGTCGAAGTTCAGGCCCGCGAAATTGCGGGCGTTCGTGGCATCGCGAAAACCCAGGTAGACGCAGTCCGCGCCATGGTCCACCGCGGCTTTGAGCGCGGGCAGGCTGCCGGCCGGGCAGACCAGTTCCATGGGCAGGGCTGGCGCGCCTGGGGCTTGCCCGGCGCCAAGGTCGGCGGTCGTCGTCATCCGTCGCGGGCGGCGCAGCGGCCGCGCTCAGCGGCGCACGAAGTCGATCATCACGCCATCGGCGCTGCGCTGGCGGTAGGTCACCTCCACCGCCTCACCGTAGCGCGCGTGCAGTTGCTGCAGCAGCGGGATCGGGTCATGGTCATTGACGAAACGCATGGTCTCGCCGATGTTCAGCGCGTCGAGCGCGCCAAAGATGGCGGCGTGCCGGAACCGCTTGGCGATGCCGCGCGCGTCAAAAGGGTAGATCGCGTCGGGCGACAGGTGGGCGTGCGGCTGGAGGGCCTGAATGGGCATCTGGGTCGGCATGAAAAGTTCCTGGTGGATGAGGAAGCGCAGCAGCGACAATTAAAAGATTCATTTAACGTATATGTTTAATTTAGCACCCGGTCCGGCATAAAGCAACATATCCCATGCATCTTTTGGTGTTATCCGCAGAGCACACGCCACGAGGCCGGCCATCGCGATGGAGACAGGGCGCTGGCGCAGCTTCTCTATAAACTGCGGCTTATGAATCGCAGCCTTACCCTTCTCGCCGTTTGCCAGGGCCTGTTCCTGACCAACAACGTGGTGTTCATCGCCATCAACGGCCTGGTGGGCCTGAGCCTGGCGCCGCTGGGCTGGATGGCGACGCTGCCGGTCATGGGCTACGTGGTGGGCGGGGCGCTGTCCACCGGGCTGGTGGCGGCCACGCAGTCGCGCTACGGGCGGCGCGGTTCGTTCCAGATCGGGCTGCTCGTGGCCCTGCTGTCGGCGCTGTTGTGCGCCTATGCCGCGTGGAGCCGCCAGTTCTGGCTGCTGGTGACGGCCACCGTGGTGGCGGGCTACTACAGCGCCAACGGCCAGCTCTACCGCTTTGCCGCCGCCGAGCTGGCGGCGCCGGCGTTTCGCGAGAAGGCGGTCTCGCTGGTCATGGCCGGCGGCCTGCTTGGCGCGGTGATCGGGCCCAACCTGGCGGCGCGCACCAAGGGGCTGTTCGCCGTGCCGTTTGCAGGCGCCTACCTCAGTCTGGCGCTGGTGGCGGTGCTGTCGATGGCGCTGATGGCGTTCGTCCGCTTCCCGCCGGTGCCGCCCCAGGCGGCCGGCGGCCCGGGTGGGCGCCCGCTGGGGGTCATCGTGCGCCAGCCGGTCTTTGTCGTGGCGGCGGCCAGTGCGGCGCTGGGCTACGGCGTGATGAACCTGCTGATGGCCGCCACCCCGCTGGCGATGCAGGTCTGCGGCTTTGCTTTCGACGACGCCGCGCTGGTGCTGGAGTGGCACGTGATCGGCATGTTCGCGCCGGGCTTCTTCACCGGCCACCTGATCAGGAAATTCGGCGTGCTGCCCGTCATGGGCGCGGGCGTGGTGCTCAATGCGGCCTGCATCGCCGTGGCGTTGTCGGGCGTGGACCTGCACCAGTTCATCGTCGCGCTGTTCCTGCTCGGCGTGGGCTGGAATTTCCTGTTCACCGGCAGCACCACGCTGTCGCTGCGCGCCTACCGGCCTGAGGAAAAAGACCGCGCGCAGGCCGCCATCAATTTCTGCGTGTTCGCCACCATGGCGTTCACCTCGTTTGCCTCGGGCGCGCTGGTCACCACGCAGGGCTGGGCGCTGCTGAACCTGGGCTCGCTGCTGCCGGTGGCGCTGACCGGCGCGGCGTTGGTGTGGCTTGCGCTGCGGCAGCGCGCCACCCAAAATGCCTGAACTGACATTTTTTTATCAAGGGGAACGACCATGGGTTTGCTCGATTCGGTGATGGGTGCGGTGATGGGCCAGGTGCAGCAGCAGGGCGGGCTGGCGAATGTGCTGGGCGGCTTGCTGGCCAACGATGGCGCGCAAGGGGGCCTCGGCGGCCTCGTGGAAAAGTTCAACCAGGCCGGGCTCGGCGAGGTGGTGGGCTCGTGGATCGGCAAGGGTGAGAACCTGCCGGTCTCGGCCGACCAGATTCGCGAGGTGCTGGGCAGTGATGCCGTGGGGCAGATCGCCGGCCAGCTGGGCATCGACCCCTCTCAGGTTTCGGGCCAGCTGGCTGAGCTGCTGCCGGGCCTGATCGACAAACTCACCCCGCAGGGCACCGCGCCCGAAGGCGGGCTGGGCAATGCGGGCGACCTGTTTGGCATGCTGGGCGGCCTGCTGCAAAAAACCTGAGGCCTGCCTTGGGGCCCCGGCGCGGCCCGCCACCGCGGCGTCAGAAACGGGCGTCGAGCCAATGCCGAAGCCGCGCGAACACCGCTTCGCGGTCCAGGTCGTTGAAGATCTCGTGGTAGGACGATTCGAAGCAGTGCGAGGTAACGACGTGGGCTGGCGCGGCGGCCGCAAACGCGCGGCTGCCGGCCGGGTTCACCAGTTGGTCGGCGCCGGCGTAGAGCAGCAGCGTGGGCACCCGCCACTGTGGCGCGCAGGCCAGCGTGGCCGGGCCGGCTTCGGCGATGAAACGCGCCAGCCGGGCGCTGATACGGTCGTGCACCATCGGGTCCTCGCAGTACGCCCGCACCACGTCCGGGATGTGCGAGAGGGCGCGCGGGTCCAGTCCGTTGCCCACGCGCAGGTTGGGGGCGATGCGCGGCAGCGTGGCGACCAGCAGCTTTTGCAGCAGGTTCAGGCCCGCGTCCAGCGCCGGCGAGGACAGCACCAGCCCCTCCACCTTGCGCATGTTGAGCGACACCAGCCGCGCCGCGACCAGCCCGCCCAGGCTGTGGCCCAGCAGGATCAGCGGGCTGCGCGGGTCCATGCGGCGGCGGGTGCTGTCGAGGATGTCGGCGAGGTCATCCAGCAGGTGGGTGTCCGTGGGCAGTGCGCCCGGCTTGCCGCTGGAGTCGCCGTGGCCATGGTGGTCGTAGCCGCGCACCGCGAAACCCCAGGCGTTGAGGCGCTCGGCGACCGGGTCGTAGCGGCCCACATGCTCACCCAGGCCATGCACGATGACCACCGTGCCGCGCCCCGGCGTGTGGTGTTCCAGCGGCCAGTCCATCACCGCGAGGTTCTCCCCGTCGTGGGCGGTGTAGGCGGACAGCCGGGCTTCGGTCATGCTGATGCAGTCGTGTCGTGTCGGTTGCGGGCTGGCGTCAGGCCGCCGCAGGTTGCGTCGCCGGGATCCGGGCGATGACCTGCGCCACCGCCGCCGTCAGCTTGCGCGCATAGGGCACGTGCAGGAACTCGTTGGGTCCGTGGGCGTTGCTCTTGGGCCCGAGCACGCCGCAGACCATCATCTGCGCTGCCGGGAAGCCCTCGCTGAGCATGTTCATCAGCGGAATCGTGCCGCCCTGGCCGATGTAGCCGCAGGGCGCGCCGAAATGCGCTTGGCTGGCGTCGTTCAGCGCCTGCTCGTACCACGGCGTGGTCGCCGGCGCGTTCCAGCCCGTCGCGCCGCCGCCGTTCTCGAAGGTGACGCGGGCCTGGTAGGGGGCGTTGTCTTCCAGCAGGGCTTTCAGCTCCTGCACGGCGGCGCCCGCATCGATCAACGGCGGCAGGCGCAGGCTGAGCTTGAAGGCCGTCCAGGGGCGCAGCACATTGCCCGCGTCCTTCATCGCCGGGAAGCCGTCCGCGCCGATCACCGAGAGTGTGGGCACCCAGGTGCGATTGAGCAGCGCCTGCAGCGGGTCGGTGGTGGTGGGCAGCGCGAAGCTCGTCGAGCCGCCGCAGTCGTAGTGCGCCCAGGGGAAGTTCTTGTACAGCGCATCGCCCAGGATCGCGGCGGTGGCGCGCGCCTGCGCCAGCCGGTCGGCCGGCACCTCGCAATGGAAACTGGCGGGCAGCAAGCGGCCGGTGGCGCTGTCTTCGAGCCGGTCCAGCACCTGGCGCATGATGCGAAAGCTCGACGGCACCAGGCCCGAGGCGTCGCCCGAGTGGATGCCTTCGGTGAGGATCTCCACCTTCAGCGTGCCGCTGGCCATGCCGCGCAGCGAGGTCGTGAGCCAGAGCTGGTCGTAATTGCCGGCGCCCGAGTCCAGGCACACCACCAGGCCCACGTCGCCGAGCCGGTTGTTGGCCGGCGCGCGCAGCGCGTCGATGTAAGGCAGCAGGTCGTAGGAGCCCGATTCCTCGCAAGTTTCGATGAGCCCGACGATGCGCGGGTGCGGCACGTTCTGGCTCTTGAGCGCCTGCACCGCGGCGATGCTGGCGTACACGGCGTAGCCATCGTCGGCGCCGCCGCGGCCGTAGAGCTTGCCGTCCTCGTACTTGGGCGTCCAGGGGCCGAGGTCGCTGCGCCAGCCGCTGAACTCGGGCTGCTTGTCCAGGTGCCCGTACATCAACACCGTCTGGCCGGCGCCCGCCTGCGTCGAGGCGATCTCGAAAAACAGCACCGGCGTGCGCGGCGTGCCGTCGGGGTGCCGCAGGCGCACGATCTCCAGCGTCAGCCCCGGCACTTTCTGCGCCAGCACCCAGTCGGCGGCGTTGCGCACCACGGTTTCGATGTGGCCATGGGCGGCCCAGTCGGCGTCAAAAGCGGGCGACTTGGCGGGAATGGCGATGTAGTCGGTCAGCTGACGGACGATGTCGTTGTCCCATTGGGCACTGACTTGCGCCAGCGCCCGTTCGGGGTCGAGCAGCGCCGACGCGGGCATTTCGCGGTGAAGGGGGGCGTTCATGAGGATCTCCGGCGGCAGGGCGGGTTCAGGGGGGCGTAGTTACACTACTTTACATCTGCATGGCGCTCTGTGCCAGGAAAAGCGCAGATCGGCGGCCTGGCGAAAACATCCGGGCCGCTGACTCGGGCCTGCCACATGCCGCTGTTATATTGATTTGTTGGCGGGTCTTGGAGTGGGGAGCGGCTTCCGGCGGTTCAATCCCAGTCTGCTTCTCATGAACCCGGTTTGGGCCGCTGCGACGGTTGTGGGGCGGCACGGTGTAACTCTATTTGCGTGCCCGCCAGAAAATCCTGTGCTTTTCAACGACTTCAAACAGCGCCCCGGCGCATACCGCGCGCGAGGCGCATTGGCCCTGATCGGCGCGCTGCTGCCGGCGATCTGCCTGGCCACGGCGCCGGAAGAGCCTGAGGACTGGAACGCCAAATTCCAGGCGACCTACGTCTGGCAAGGCAAACGCCCCTTCCAGGCGGCCTATTCGGGGCCCAACAGCCTGTCGGCCAACGGGGCGTCGAGCTATTCCTTCACGGCAACCGCCGCGCTGGGCGTTCGCCCATGGGCGGGCGGCGAACTTTATTTGAATCCCGAGGCCGCGCAAGGCGTGCCGCTGTCGGGGCTCACCGGGCTGGGGGGCTTCAGCAACGGCGAGATGGCGCGCACCTCGGGGCCGACACTCACGCTCTACCGGGCGCGCCTGTTCCTGCGCCAGACCTGGGGCATGGGCGGCGAACGCGAAGCCGTCGAATCGGATGTCAATCAATTGGCGGGCACGGTGGACAAGCGCCGATGGGTCGTGACCGCCGGAAACCTGTCGGTGATCGATGTCTTCGATGACAACACCTACAGCCATGACCCACGGAGCCAGTTCCTCAACTGGTCCTTGATGACGCACGGCGCCTACGACTACGCGGCCGATGCGCGTGGCTATTCGCGGGGCGTGGCGCTGGAGTGGTACTACGACGACTGGGTGGTGCGGGCCGGCCGCTTCATCCAACCCGTGGAGCCCAACCAGCAGCGTCTGGATCCCCATGTCTTCCGGCACTTCGGCGACCAGATCGAGGTGGAGCACGCCCACACCCTTGGGGGACAACCCGGCAAGTTGCGCGTTCTCGTCTTTCGCAACCGGGCCAGGATGTCGAGCTTTCAGGACGCGCTCAACCTCGCGGCTTTGACGGGCGGCACACCGAGCATCAATGACGTTCGCACCGGCGAGCGGTCCAAACGCGGTTTCGGCCTCAATCTTGAACAGGCGATTTCTCCGGATGCGGGGGTCTTCGCCCGCGCCAGCTGGTCGGACGGCAAGAGCGAAACCTATGCTTTCACGGAGATCGATCATTCGATTTCAGGCGGCGCGGTGATCAAGGGGACTGCCTGGGGGCGCGGTCAGGACAGCCTGGGCGTGGCGTTTGCCCGCAACGGCTTGTCCACGGAACACAGCGCTTACCTCGCTGCCGGCGGGCTCGGATTTTTCATCGGGGACGGCCGGATCAACTACCGGCCCGAGCGCATCTTCGAGGCGTTCTACAACTGGAATGCGACGAAGGGAACCTGGGTGTCGCTGGACTGGCAGCACATCCGCAATCCAGCCTACAACGCCGACCGCGGGCCGGTGAACATGATGTCCGTGCGCCTGCACACGGAGTTCTGAAAGGCGCCTGATCCTCTCACCAACCGCGGTCGCCCGCGATGTAGTGTTCAAGCTGCTGGATGATGAAGGTCTGCTCCGAGATGATGTCTTTCACCAGGTCGCCGATGGACAGCAGGCCGACCAGGCGGCCGTCGTCCAGGACCGGCAGGTGGCGCAGGCGCTTGTCCGTCATCAGCGCCATGCATTCCTCGTTGGTGTGGCTCGGGCGCACGTACTGCACCGGTGAACTCATGACCGCGCTGACCGGTGTTTCACGCGGCGAGCGGTCCGACAGAACCATCTTGCGGGTGCAATCGCGCTCTGAAATCACGCCGACGAACTCGCCATCGTCGACCACCAGCAAGGCGCCGATGTTCATGTCGGCCATGAGCGTCGCGGCGTCATAAACAGACAGCATGGACCCGATGGTGTAAACCTTTTGATCCGGCTTTGACTTGAGGATTTGCGCGATATGTTTCATGGTCGGCTCCTCAGCTTGGATTGACCCTTTTGCAGTCTAGGCGCCGGGACGCCCGGCGTCAAACCAGGCCGGAGCCAGGGCACGGGTCCGGGACTTCTTCCTTTATTGCGTTTTCTCAATCCGCCCCGCGCCGCCCTGAATTTAATCAGCGGTCAGCCGTCGCAACGGGGCCGCTGCCGGCTGCATGGATGTCCGAGGCCCCACGTCCAAAGGAGAACCAGCATGACCACCCACATCGCACTTTGCAACTTCACCGACCAGGGAATTCGCACCGTCAGGGAGACCACCAAACGCGCGGATGCGGTCAAGGAGGCCGCGTCGAAGTTCGGCGCCAAGATGACGCAAATTCACTGGACGCTGGGGCAGTACGACCTGATCGCCGTTATCGAAGCGCCGGACGAGATGACCGCCACCGCATTTGCGCTGGCCGTCAGCTCGGCCGGCAATATCCGCATGGAGACCCTGCGCGCCTTCTCCAAGGATGAGATGAACGGCATTCTGGCCAAGCTGGGGTAGCGGTTCGGCGGACTTTCACCACGCGCCGGCGTCGTGCGCGCCAGCCTCGCGGTAGGCCTTGAACCAGTCCAGCATGAAGTCCACCAGCGCGCGTGTCTTCGCCGACAGGTTGGCCTTGGTCGGAAAGACCAGGTAGATGTCGGCCGACGGCAGCTTCCAGTCGGGCAGCACCGTGCGCAGGCGGCCCGAGCGCAGGTAGGGCGCGGCGTCCCACTGCGAGCGCATCAGGATGCCGTGGCCGTCCAGCGCCCACGAGAGTGCGCATTCGCCGTCGTTGGTGCTCAGCGGGCCGCGCACCTTGACGGTTTCCTGGGCCACGCCCGAGCGCAGGTGCCAGGAGCCAAAGGGCTCGTCGCTTTCGCGGATGAAGATGCAGCGGTGTTTCTGCAGCTCCCGGGGGCTCGTCGGTTCGCCGGCGCGCTGCAGGTAGGCGGGCGCCGCGCACAGCACGCGGCTGTTGAGCGCCAGCCGGCGCGCGGTCAGGCGCGCATCGGGCAGCTCGCCGAAGCGGATCGCGGCGTCGAAGCCCTGTTCGACCAGGTTCATCGGCCGGTCGCTCAGGTGCAGTTGCACCTCGACTTCGGGAAACGCCAGCGCGAACTTGGACAGGGCCGGCGCAATGTGCCGGCGCCCGAAGCCCAGCGTGGCGCTGACCTTCAAGAGGCCGCGCGGCAGCGCCTTTGCGCCCGCTACCGCACGCTCCAGCGCATCCAGCTCGGCCAGCACGCGCGCACCCTCGGTGAGGTAGGTCTCGCCTTCGGGCGTCAGGCTGATGCGCCGCGTCGTGCGGTGGAGCAGCCGCACCCCGAGCCGGGCTTCGAGCGCGGCCAGGCGCTTGCTGACCGAGGGCGGCGTCAGGCCCATTTCCTGGGCGGCGGCGGCCAGGCTGCCCTGCTTCATCAGCAGCGTGAAGAAGGCCAGGTCGGAGAACGGTTCCATGGCGATAGATTAAGTCGTTGAAAGAAATAATGAATTGTCTTGTGTGACTTTATATCGCTGGAAGGTGGATTCACAATCACTTCATGCGGCACCCGTCCGCGTTTGATTCGATAGGAGACAAACCATGTTCACACCCTCCGCCGCCCGCCGCGCCTTCGCGGGCGCCCTGCTGGCCCTGCCCCTTCTCGCCTCGGCCGCGTTTCCGGACAAGGCCATCAAGCTGGTGGTACCGTACGCGCCGGGCGGCAGCGCGGACATTGCCGCACGGCTCATTTCAGAGGCGTGGGCCAAGTCGCTGGGGGGCACCCTCTTCATCGAGAACAAGGCCGGCGCCGGCGGCAACATCGGCATCGATGCCGTGGCCAAGGCGCCCGCGGACGGCTACACGCTCGGCCTCCAGACGGTGTCCCTGGCGATCAACCCGTCGCTGTTCGCGAAGATGCCCTACGACACCTTGGCGGACCTCGCGCCCGTCGGCATGGTGGCCACCTCGCAGCACGTGCTGGTGGTCAACAAGAACCTGCCGGCGAACAACATCAAGGAGCTGCTAGCGCTGCTGAAGGCGCGGCCTGGCAAGTTCACCTACGGTTCGGCCGGCAGCGGCAGCACCTTCCACATGGCAGCCGAACTGTTCAAGGCCGAGGCCAATGTCCCTTTGGTGCACATTCCCTATCGCGGCGGGGGGCCGGCGCTGGTGGACACCATCGGCGGCCAGGTTGACATGAGCTTCCCCGTGCTGGCGGCGGCGCAGCAGCACATCCAGGCCGGAAAGCTCAAGGCGCTGGGCGTCACGGGACCCAGGCGTTCGACGCTGATGCCCGGCGTTCCCACCATTGCCGAGTCCGGGCTCCCGAACTACAGCTTCGAGACCTGGTTCATGGTCATTGCGCCGGCCGACACGCCGAAGCCGGTGCTCGACAAGCTCAGTGCCTCGCTGAACCAGGCGCTGGCTTCGCCCGCGCTCAAGGAGCGCATGGTCAGGGAAGGCTTCGACCCCACGCCGACAACGCCCGCGCAGGCACGGACCCGGCTTGAAAAGGAACTGCAGCAGTGGGCTCGGCTGGTCAAGGACCGCGGCATCACTGCCGAGTGACGGCTTGACCATCGAATCACCCAGGGCCACACCATGAATTCATCCACCCAACCCCTATTCCCCGGATTCGTGCAGCGCAGCATCGACGTTGAAGCGGGCGTGCGCATCGCGGCGGTGGTCGGCGGCAGCGGGCCGCCGCTGCTGTTGCTGCACGGCCATCCGCAGACCCATGCCATCTGGCACCGCGTGGCGCCCACGCTGGCCGAGCGTTTCACCGTGGTGGCGGCCGACCTGCGCGGCTACGGCGATTCGTCCAAGCCCGCCGGCGCGGCCGACCATGCGAACTACTCAAAACGCGTCATGGCGCGGGACCAGCTGGCGCTGATGCGCGGCCTGGGCTTCGAGCGCTTCGACGTGCTGGCCCACGACCGCGGCGCGCGGGTGGCGCACCGCCTCGCGCTGGACCACCCCGAGGCGGTGCGTCGCCTGGTGCTGCTCGACATTGCGCCCACGCTCGCGATGTACGAGCAGACGACCGAGGCCTTCGCCCGCGCCTACTGGCACTGGTTCTTCCTGATCCAGCCCGCGCCGCTGCCCGAGCGGCTGATCCAGGCCGACCCGGCCGCCTACCTTCGCGACGTGATGGGCCGGCGCAGCGCCGGGCTCGCGCCGTTCGACCCGCGCGCGCTAGCTGAATACCAGCGCTGCCTGGCCCTGCCGGGCGCCGCGCACGGCCTGTGCGAGGACTACCGCGCCTCGGCCGGCATCGACCTCGATCACGACCGCGCCGACCGCGACGCCGGCCACCGACTGCAGCCGCCGCTGCTGGCGCTGTGGGGCGAGCAGGGCGTGGTGCACCGCTGCTTCCGCCCGCTCGATGAATGGCGCCGCGTGGCGCGCGCCGTGGACGGCGAGGCGCTGCCCTGCGGTCACTACATCGCCGAGGAAGCGCCCGAGGCCCTGCTCGCGCGCGTCCTGCCCTTCCTCTCACCCGACCACCCATGAAACCCAGCACCCTCTACCGCAAGCTCGTCGATTCGCACACCGTCGCCACGTTGGACGCGCAAAACGTCCTGCTGTTCTGCGATCTGCACCTGATGAACGAATACACCAGCCCGCAGGCCTTCGCCGGGCTGCACGCGCAGGGCCGCGGCGTCGCCATGCCGGGCCAGAACGTCGCGACGGTGAGCCACATCATCCCGACCCACCCGGTCAAGCACCGCGTGATCCAGGACCCGGCCTCGGCGCTGCAGGCGCGCAACCTCAAGGCCAATTGCGACCGCCACGGCATCCCGATGTTCGACACCAACGATGCGTTGCAAGGCATCGAACATGTGATCGCGCCCGAGCACGGCATGATCCGCCCCGGCATGGTGGTCATCTGCGGCGACAGCCACACCACCACCTACGGCGCGCTTGGCGCCCTGGGCTTCGGCATCGGCACCTCGGAGGTCGAGCACGTGCTGGCGACGCAGACGCTGGTGTACCGGCTGGCCCAGGACATGCGCATCCGCGTCGATGGCCGCCTGCCCGCCGGCACCACGGCCAAGGACCTGATCCTGATGGTCATCGCCCGCATCGGCGCCCAGGGCGCGCGCGGCTACGCGGTGGAGTTCTGCGGCACGGCCATCGAAGCCTTGTCCATCGAGGCGCGCTTCACGCTGTGCAACATGGCCGTCGAAGCCGGCGCGCGCGGCGCACTCATCGCGCCCGACGACGCGGCGATCCAGTACGTGCTGGCCCGCGCCCCGGACATCGATGCCGGACTGCGCGGCCCCGCCCTGGCGCATTGGGCCACGCTCAAGAGCGACGACGGCGCGGCCTTCGACGTGGAGCACCGCTTCAACGCCGATGACGTCGCCCCCTACGTGACCTGGGGCACCAGCCCGGACCAGGCGATTCCGATCACGGGCACGGTGCCGCAGGCCCAAGGTGCGCAAGGCGCGGACATCGCGCGCGCCCAGCGCTACACCGCGCTCTCAGCCGGCATGTCGCTGGAGGGGCTGCCCGTGCAGCACGTTTTCATCGGCTCGTGCACCAACGCGCGCATCGAAGACCTGCGCGCGGTCGCGGGCATCGCGCGGGGCCGCAAGGTCGCGCCCGGCGTGCGCGCCATGGTTGTCCCTGGCTCGGGCGCGGTGAAGGCCCAGGCCGAGGCGGAAGGCATCGCCGGGCTGCTGATTGAAGCTGGCTTCGAGTGGCGCCAGCCGGGCTGTTCGATGTGCCTGGCCATGAACGATGACGTGCTGGAACCCGGCCAACGCTGCGCCTCCACCACCAACCGCAACTTCGAGGGCCGCCAGGGCCGCGGCGCCATCACCCACCTCATGAGCCCGGCCATGGCCGCCGCTGCGGCGCTGACGGGGCACATCACCGACGTACGGAAACTGGAACCCGCACAATGACTGACACCCACCTCATCCAGGGCATCGCCGCCCCGATCGCCATCGCCAACCTCGACACCGACCAGATCATGCCCAAGCAGTTCCTGCGCGGCATCGACAAGGCCGGGCTGGACCAGGGCCTGCTGTGGGACCTGCGCTTCGACGGCGAAGGCCATCCCCGCCCGGACTTCGTGCTGAACCAGTCCGCCTTTGCCGGCACCAAGGTCCTGGTCGCTGGCCCGAACTTCGGTTGCGGCTCCAGCCGCGAACACGCGGTGTGGGGCTTGCAGCAGTACGGCATCGAAGCCGTCATCGCGCCGAGCTTTGGCGAAATTTTCTATTCGAACGCCATGAACAACCGCCTGCTGGCCGTGATGTTGCCCGAGGCCGATGTCCAGGCGCTGATGGTGGAGGCGAGCGAGGGCGCCGAACCCCTGCGCGTGGCCATCGACGTGCAGGCCCTGACCGTCCGCACGCCGCGCCACACCTGCGCGTTCACGTTGTCAGAGCGACATCGGCGCATGTTCCTGGAGGGGCTGGACATGATCGGCGCCTCGCTGACGTACCAGGCGGCGATCGACGCGTTCGCGCAGAAGCACTGGGTGGGGCAGCCTTGGGTGAGGGATGTGGCGGGGCGGACGAAGGGGCGGCTTGACGGGGCGGGGTGAGGGGGCCTTGGCACCCGCGTGGGTGACACGAAGGAATGGGCGATGGGGTGAATGACTGGGTGCGGCCAGAAGTGGACATTGCCGACTTCGTCATGAGGGTCCGCTTCGCGGCATAGCATCCCGACCCCGCCGCAGTGGCCTTGCACCTGAGTAGCTTAAGGCGTGACTGCCTCTGAAAGTGGCCCTCGAGGCTATTCACTCCTACGCGGGCATCATCAGCAAGCCGCTCTCGACATGGCCTGCGACCAATTGCGCGATTTCCGCCCTGACCCACTGGTGCAGCGCCGAGGCGTCCTGCCGCCTGGGCCAGACCATACGGAAAGTGATCTCCCTGAGCGGTTGGGGCAGACGGCTGGTCTCCAGGGGGAAGTGGCGCCGGTGCAATGCCGCAGCGAACGCGGGCATGGTGGTCGCATAGTCGCTGTCCATCAGCACATGCGGGCTCACGCCAAAGCCCGAGATGTACGCCGCGAACTGCATGCGTGTGTGGGTGCCTTTGAGCAGCCGGTCAAAGTTGGTGCGCCGCCCGTGCATCTGCGTGTACGCGAACCAGCGGGTGGATTCCAAGTGCGCCAGTGTGAGCTGTTTGCGTCCGGCCAGGGGGTGCTGAGGTCCCATTACCGCCACGCGCTCATCCCGGAAAAGAGACTTTGAACTAAAGCGTGCGGGTATCTCTTCGAACAGACCGATGGCCATGTCTTGGCGTTCGGCATCGAGGTCCGCGGGGTCGAACTCGCCATGCGCCGGGTGCAGTCTGGGCACCAGCCGAGGCGCCCGCTGCGCCAACCGCTGGAGCAGCGGGCCAGCCAGCAGCAGTTCGAGGTGTGCCGCCATGCCGATGTTGACCACCCCCTCGGCCTGAACCGGGTCGAAGGCGTCGACCGCCGCGATCACGCGCCCCAGGTCCTGCAGCACCGGCCGCAGGACGGCGTGCAGCGACAGGGCCCGTTCGGTGGGCACGAAGCGCCCCTTCACGGGAACCAGCAGTGCGTCGTCAAGGGCATGCCGCAACTTGGCTAGGTCACGGCTCACGCCAGGTTGGGTCTTGTGCAGAGCGCGGCCGGTCTCAGTGGCACTGCGCGTGGCCATCAACGAGTCCAGGGTCAGCAGCAGATTGAGGTCCAGGCGGCGCAGGGTGGCGATTGCTTTATCCATACCTGAAATGATATAGATAAATTACAAAATCATAATTGGACTGAAATCCCTCCCGTTTCTATAGTCGGCAGCCATTGATTGACCCCTGATCCGACCGAGGAGAACCCCGTGAACATGACCCGATCCTTTCGACGCATGACGTGTGCTGCGCTGGCCGCGCTGACAGCGTTCGTGTGCGTGCCTGCGATGGCGCAGACCTTCCCCAGCAAACCGATCCGTTTCGTAGTGCCCTTCCCGGCGGGCGGAACGCCGGACATCCTGAGCCGCCTCGTCGGTGAGCATGTCGGCAAGTCCCTGGGCCAGCCGGTCCTCATCGATAACCGCGCGGGTGCTGGAGGCAACATCGGCGCCCAGGCGGTGGCCAAGTCCCCAGCCGACGGGTACACCGTGCTGGTCTGTGCTTTCAGCTGCGCGGTGTCGCCCTCGCTGTACACGCCGGCACCGTTCGATCTTGCACGCGATTTCGAGCCGGTAGCGATGCTGGGAACCGTGCCCAGCGTTCTGGTCGTCAGCCCGGGCGTTCCGGCCAAGACACTGCCCGAGCTGCTGGCGTATGCCAAGTCCAACCCGAACAAGCTCAACGCCGCCTCGTCGGGCGTTGGCGGGTCGGCCCACCTTGCCCTGGTCCTGCTGCGAAACCGCGCTGGCGTTGAGATCGCGCACGTCCCGTACAAGGGCGCCGGACAGGTGGCCGGCGACCTGCTGGGCGGACAGGTGGACATGTACTTCGACAACCTGCCAGCGTCGCTCCAAAGCATACGCGCCGGCAAGCTGCGCGCCTTGGCCGTGGCGAGCAAGACGCGCGCGGCACCCATCCCCGATGTGCCCACCTTCGCTGAAGCTGGCCTCAAGGACTTCGTCGTCACCCCCTGGTTTGGCGTCCTCGCGCCAGCGGGAACCCCAGCCGGCGTGGTGGACAGCCTCAGCCGCGCAATCAATGCAGCCCTGCTGAATCCCGCCCTGGCTAAGCGCTTGGACGAACTCGGCCTGGTGGCCGCGCCCGGCACGCCGGCGGCGTTCCAGCGCTTCCTCTCGGACGAATCAAAGGCCTGGGCCGAGGTGATCCGCAAGAACCATATCAAGCCTGAGTGAGTACGCCCGTGGACGCTATGCCAACACGGCCCGGGTGGGACGGTCCCCTTCGCTTTCGCGACATGGGGTCATTTCATGTGGGCGGACAGCTGTTGCAACTGCAAGGGCAGGCCGCGAGCCGACATGTGCTGGCCGCAGGGGGAGAACCAGTGATGCTGGACCCCAACGGCACCTACTGGGTCGGCCAGATGTACGCGCAGTATTTCCTGCCCGAGTCGCCGGCCCACGCCACTCCACTGCTTCTCTGGCATGGTGGTGGGTTGACCGGCGCCTGCTGGGAGTCGACGCCAGATGGACGCCCGGGCTGGCTGCATTACTTCGTTCGGCGCGGTTGGAACACCTACATGTGCGACGCAGCCGAGCGAGGCAGGTCCGGCTACGCGCCGCAGGTGGTGTGGGGCGCGCCGCTATCCCAGCCGGCCGAGGCTGTCTTCGAGCGGTTTCGCATCGGCCGCGGGCTGGCCGGGCTGGAGGCTGGAGAAGTCCAGGTGCACGCATTTGCCGGAGGGCAGTTTCCCGTGGATGCCTTTGACGGACTGGTTCGCCAACTGGTCCCTCGCTGGACCCACACCGACGAGGTGATCCTGGCAGCCTACTTGTCCTTGCTGGACCGGGTTGGGCCGAGCGTGGTGGTCTGCCATTCCCAAGGCGGCATGTTCGGTCTAACGACCGCCATGCGACATCCTGACAAAGTTCGGGCCGTGGTGGCGCTGGAGCCCGCGGCGGTACCTGAGTCTGCCGCCGACCAGGTCTACGAGGTTCCGACCTTGATCGTCCTGGGGGACCGCATCGAGGGCGACGCGCGATGGCCAGTCATGAAGACCCGAATCGAAGCCTTCGCGCGGCGCCATCCCTGCGTGGAGCTCCTTTGCCTCCCTGACCTGGGCGTCCAAGGCAACTCGCACATGCTCATGATGGACCGCAACAACCTGCAAGTGGCGGACCTGGTGCATGACTGGTTGTCCAAAACATTGAGGTGAACTGGCAGGGGCTATGCATCGCGCCGAGTTGTCCGCGAGAACAGAGCGGACATTCGCCGTGATAGCTGGGACGACCGCTCAGGGTCGTACTGCGACAGTTACGGCGCGTGGTAGGTCAGGATTAAGAACAAGCAGGAAACGACGTTTTCCGACATTCCACGTTGACCGTGAATTGCTGATGTCCTTGTTGGCAACCTCATCGCTTAAAAACGATGAGGTTGCATTGTTTTTGTGCCGATTATGGTGATTGGCTCAATAAATCGATGCAATCGCATCGGTTCAAACCTTGCAATGCGGCCACGTCGGTGGTGCCGCCTGCGGCCCACGGAACAACAGTGCGCACAGGCTTGTCTGGTGCGTCATTCGAGCTTGATGCCGGCCTCGCGGATCAGCTTGCCCCACTTGGCATGTTCATTCCGGATGTGGGCGGCGAACTGCTGGCTGGTCTGGGGCGTGGCCGCGCTGCCTTCGAAAGCCAGCTTGTCCAGAACGTCCTTGCGCGCCAGCAGCTTGATCGTTTCGGTGCTGATGCGGGCGGTGATGTCCGCCGGCATGCCGGCCGGACCCACCAGGCCCAGCCAGGTGGTGGCCTCGAACCCGGCATAACCCTGTTCCGCCACGGTGGGCACTTGCGGCAAGGAGGGCAGCCGTTGGGCCGAAGTCAGCGCGAGCGCCCGAACCTTGCCGGCGGCCATTTGCGACATCACAGAGACGCTGTTGCCGAAGTAGCTTTCGACCTGCCCGCCCAGCAGGTCTGTCATGGCCGGTCCGGCGCCCTTGTAGGGGACCTGCATGATCTTGATGTCGGCGCGCCGTTCCAGCATTTCACCCGCGAGATGCCCGACCGTGCCGTTGCCCGCCTGCGCGATGCGGATCATGTCGGGCCGGGCCTTGGCCGCCTTCACGAAGTCGGCGAGTGTGCGCAGCGGTGAATCCTGCCGAACCACCAGCACCACGGGCTGGGCGGCAATGCCGACGAGGGGGGTGAGATCTTTCAGGGGATCGAAGGGCATCTTTTCGTAGAGCCCGGGATTGATCGCCAGGTTGGACGCCTGCCCCATGCCGATGGTGGCGCCGTCGGGTGCGGCTTTTGCAACCATGTCCAGGCCGATATTGCCGCCCGCGCCGGGCTTGTTGTCCACCACCACCGTCCAGCCCAGCAGCGTGACGAGCTTTTCGGCGATCAGGCGCGACGAGGTATCGGTCCCGCCGCCCGGCGGGAATGGAACGACCAGCCGGATGGGTTTCTGCGGCCAGGCGCTTTGCGCAAAGGTCTTTCCGGCGGCCAGGGCCATGGCGGTGGCTTGAACAAAAGTACGTCGTTGCATGGTGTGAATCTTTTCGGTCAGGGTGGGGGATCGATGGTCAGACGGGCAGGCCCTTGGCGCGGAGCACGGCGTCGAAGCGCTCCGGGTCGGCCGTGCCGGTGCGATTGGTTTCGCGGATTTTTTCTTCCTTGGCCAGGTGGGCCCGGGTCTTGGCCAACACGTCGGCGGCGTCGGCCGCCGGCACGGCAATCACGCCATCCGCATCGCCGACGATCAGGTCGCCGGGCAGGACGGCCATGCCGGCGACGGACACCGGAATGTTGATCTCGCCCGGACCGTCCTTGCTCGGGCCCCGGTGCGTGTGTCCCTTGGCGAAGATCGGCATGCCGTCCTCGGCCCATTCGGTCAGGTCGCGGATGGCGCCGTCGATCACCAGGCCGCCGAGCTTTCGGGCCAGGCAGGTGGTTCGGATCAAGCCGCCAACGAGGGCCTGGGAGACATCGCCGCCACCATCAATCACCAGCACATCACCGGGCCGTGTCATCAACAGGGCCTTGTGGATCATGAGGTTGTCCCCCGGGCGCACGCGAACGGTGAACGCCGGACCAGACAGAACGGTGTCGAGTCGCGTGTGGTACTGGCGCAGGCCGACGGTCCCGACGTTGCGGCTCATGGCGTCGCCAATCGCGGCGGAGGGCAGTCCTGTGAAGGCGGCGACGATGTCGGCTGCCGGGCCGTCGGCACGGGGGTTGATGCGGTAGCCGGCAGGCCAGGAGGGGGTCGGAGTGGAAATGTCGGTCATGCGGAAACGCCTGTTGTGGAAGTCAGAGAGGGTTCAGGGGAAAGGATCTGGGGGTTGACGCAGGCGGCCGGGTCCACCGGCCGGCCTTGCAGCCAGCCCAGCACGTTGTGCGCCGCACCGCGGGCCATGGCCGCCAGCGCCGCGGGCGTGGAGCCGCCCACATGCGGCGTCATCACCACATTCGCCAACTGGGTGAGCGGGCTGTCGGCCGGCAAAGGCTCCACCGCCATGGTGTCGAGCCCGGCGGCATGGAGATGGCCGTTTTGCAGGGCGGCCACCAGCGCCGGCTCGTCGATGACTTCACCGCGCGCGGTATTGACCAGGATCGCGCCCCGGGGCAGGCGAGCCAACTGGTCATGGCCCAGCATGCCGCGGGTATGGCGGTTCAGGGGCACGTGCAGGCTCAGCACATCGGCGCGCGGCAGCAATGCGTCAAGGCTGTCCAGGAGACTGACACCGTCCACCGGACTGGGCCGCCCGCGCAAGGCCGGGTCAAAGGCCAGCACCCGCATGCCCAAGGCCTGGCCCACCAGGGCAACCCGTTGGCCAACCTGGCCCAGACCGACCAGTCCGAGCGTGCGGCCGTTCAGCTCCAGCCCGCTTTGCGCCCGGCTCCAGCGGCCTGCATGCAACTCCCGGTCCATCCACCCCACGTGCCTGGCGGCCGCCAGCATCAGCGCCAGCGTCATCTCCGCGACGGACGTTGCATTGGCACCTGGTGTCACATAGACAGGGATGCCCCGCGCGGACGCGGCCTCGACGTCGATGTTGCTGACGCCGACGCCATGCTTCGAAATGACTTTGAGCGTCGGGCAGGCATGGATGGCCTTGGCGCTCAACGCGACGGTGCGCGAAATCACCGCATCGACGGCCTCGGTGGCCATCACGTGTTCGACTTCCTCCGGGCTGTCCGGGTCGGTGAGGTAGAGGACCCGCGCGCCCGCCTGGGCGAGTAAATCGGCGCCTGCGGCGGCGAGCTTGGGAGCGGTGACAAAGATGGTGAATGACATGGGGGTCTTGATCAAAATTCCGTCGGAATCCATGCGCGGTAAAGCGACTGTCTGGAGGTCTGGCGGCGGATTTTGAATTTCAAAACCCATTCCGTCTATTCGATAATGTTCATGAACCCATAACTTTTGGCGATGAAATGGATTTGCACCTTCGTGACTTGCGCTACTTCGAGGTGGTGGCCGACATGGGGCACATGGGCCGTGCGGCCGACCATCTGGCCCGGAGCCAGCCCGCGCTGACCAAATGCATCCAGCGCCTTGAAGCCATCGTCGGCAGCCCGCTGTTCGAGCACGTGGGGCGCGGCATCCGCCTGACCCCCGTGGGCGAGGTGTTGCGCGCACGCGCACGCACGCTCCGGAGTTCCGCCGACGAGGCCCTGCGTGAGGTCTGCGACTTTGCCCAGGGCCACTCCGGCCATGTCCGCATTGGCAGCGGGCCGGTGGCCGCAGACCACCTGTTGCCGGAACTCTGCCGGCTGGCGCTGGCCGAAGGGAGCCGCATCACCATCAGCATCGTCATCGGCCCCAGCTGGGAACTGCGCGACCGGTTGCGCGAAGGCAGCCTGGACATCGTCATCGGGCTCACCGCGGAGGGTGACCCGGACTTCGTGTCTTCACCGATCGTTGAAGACGTGGTGGTGGTCGCGGCAAGCCGCAGCCACCCGGTGTTCCGGCAGCGCGAGGTGACGCTGGAATCCCTGCTGCGTTATGCATGGGCGCTGCCGAGCCCCAATATCCCGAGCCGGCAGTGGCTGGACGCGACCTTTGCCTCCCACGGGCTGGAGCGTCCGCATGTGCAGATCGAGGCGGGCTCCATCCCGCTGCTGCCCCGGATGATTGCAACCACCGATCTGCTGAGCTTCGTGTCGCGCTACACCCTGGCGCTGCACCAGGGACGGGCGCTCAAGGAGGTCGAACTGCCCGTCGCCACCTTGCGGCGCAACCTCGGCGCCACCTGCCGACGCGAAGGCTACCTTTCCCCCGCGGCCATGCGCATCATGGACTTGCTCCGCACCGAAGGCGAATCGCTGTTTGCCAATGCGCTGCAACAGCAGCCTTCGGACGTCTAGGCGCGAGGGGGCACCAGCGATGCGCCCTCGTTCTTCAAGATGTTGAGAAGACAGATGGTTGCGGGGGAAAAATAGGTTTCGTCACGATGCAGAACGCCAAAAGTGCGCCGCATGACGGTGCCTGGAATGGGCACTTCGCGCAGCGGGTGCCCTGGCCTTCCGGGGCCCAGATGGCGGCGCGACAGCATGCTCAGCAGTTGGTTGCGCACGATGAGCTGGGGCAGGAAAAGCAGCGAGTTCGTCTCCACCTGCACCGACGCGGGCGGGTGCCCTGCCGCCTGCAGCGTGGCATCCAGCCAGCGGCGGGTGGAAACCTGCCCGGATGCCAGCACCCAGCGGTAATGTTCCAGCACCGCCATGTCCATCGCACCCGTGAAGATGGGGTGGTCGGGGCCGGCGACAACCACGACCTCGTCGGTCACGATGGGGTGCGAGACGAAGGCACGGTCGTCCTCCTCGACCGGGCCGAGCATCAGGTCGATCTGTCCGGCCTGCAGGCTTTCACGCAGCATGTCGTTCATCCCGATCTTGAGCTGCATGGTCACGTTGGGCGCTCGCGCCAGGAAACGGGAGCTCACCGAGGGCAGCAACAGCTCCGCCATGGTGGTCGATGCGCCGAGCCGGACATGACCGGTCAAGCCCTGCGAAAAATCGGAAATCTGGCGCCGTGTGTCTTCCATGCCCCGACGCATGATGCGGGCGCGCTCGACCAGCAGGACGCCCAGCGGGGTGAGCACCAGACGCCGCCCCACACGCTCAAACAACTCGGCATTCAGCTCTTCTTCGAGCCTCGCGATGCTCTTGGACAAGGCGGATTGGGTTCGGCACAGCTTGTCGGCGGCAAGGCCCAGGTGGCCTGTGTCGGCAATCGTTTCGAAATAGGTCAGATCGCGGAAATCCATCGTCGGCCTCTTCATCGTCCGGGAATGCAGAACCAGATTCTTTCTTGAGATTCCGTATTCTTATCGGAATTCAGGGCTGTTCTCGGGGTGATTAATGCTTGTCAGTGCATTTCTATGAATTTTATTCATCGAATGAGGAAAATTATCCGATGGATGTTTGTCCGTGACCTCACCACAATGCGGCCTCTGTCTCTCGCACGCAGTTCGTCGAGACGCCACTTTTCTTCTGACTGACAGGTGTTCATGTGACCTCCTCTTTTTTGCCTTACGACGCACTGGTTCAGACCGTCGCCGCCATCTTTGCCGCCCATCTGCCCCCGGAGGATGCCGCCCATGTCGCGCGCTGCCTTGTCGAGGCCGATGCACGCGGCGTGGCGTCGCACGGCATCGGCCGCATTCCGGTCTACACCCAGCGCCTGCGCCTGGGCCTGGTGAACCCGCGCCCGACACTGGACGTCTCCGGCGGCGGTGGGGCCACGGCCCACCTGGACGGCGACAACGGCATGGGTTACGTGGTGGCGCGCAAGGCGATGGACGAGGCCATTGCCCGCGCCGGCATTCACGGCATCAGCCTGGTGCTGGCGTCGCACAGCAACCATTTCGGCATGTCGGCCACCTATGTTCAACAGGCGCTCGATGCCGGCCTGGGGGCCTTCGTCTTCACCAACGCACCGCCCCTGATGCCTGTCTGGGGCGGCAGCACGCCGTTCCTCGGCACCAGCCCCTTTGCATTCGGCGCGCCCGGCGATACACCGCTGCTGCTGGACATGGCGACCTCGGTCGTGGCTTTTGGCAAGATCCGGCGCGCCGCGCGGATGGGCGAGTCCATTCCTGCCGACTGGGCCCTGGACGCCCAGGGGCGCGCAACCACGGACCCGCATGCCGCCATCGACGGCGTGGTGCTGCCAATGGGCGGCCCCAAGGGGTCCGGGCTGGGTCTGATGATGGAGCTGCTGGCGGGCGTGATGTCCGGCGCGGCGTTCGGCGGCGAGGTGCGCAACCAGAACGCCGATTTCACGGCGCCCCAGAACGTCGGCCATGCGTTCGTGGCTTTCCGGCCCGATGTTTTCCTGTCTCCGGCCGAATACCGTCAGCGCGCAGCCGAACTGGTGCGGCGGGCCAAGGCTTGCCCGCCGGCGGAGGGCTTCACCGGCATCTCCATGCCCGGCGAACGCGAAGACGCGCTGGCCCGCGCTGCCCGCGCCGAAGGGCTCAAGGTGTCCGAACAGGATCGCGACATGCTGCGTAAGGAACTGGAACTCGCCGGTTTGCCGGTGGCGCAGCCGTCTCTGACGGTCAGCGCCGCCCTACGGGGGGCCGTCGGGTC
>JAHFQI010000204.1 GCA_023259355.1 Comamonadaceae bacterium | reverse complement strand
AACGCAGCACCTCGGCAAGCGGCACCTCGCCCTCCATCGGGCAGCCAAAGCAGGTGGACAGCGAGACGTTGACGGGTGTGCGCCCACCATCGACCTGCTGCACGTGGCGGATCACGCCGGCCAGCGCGTCAAAGCTTTGCTCGCGCGTCATGCGCAGGTTGGCCAGGTTGTGCGTCTCGGAGGTGGACATCACGAGGTTCAGCTCGTCCGCCTTCGATTCCAGCGCGCGCTCGGCGCCGCGCAGGTTGGGCACCAGCACCGTGTATTCGACGCCGGGCACGCGACGGATGCGGCCCATCACCTCTTCCGCGTCGCGCAACATCGGAATCGCCTTGGGACTGGTGAACGAGGTCACCTCGATCTTGGCGTAGCCGCAGAGGCTGAGTTCATCGACCAGCGCCACCTTGACGTCGGTCGCAATGAAATTCGGTTCGATCTGGAAACCGTCGCGCGTGGCGACTTCGTTGAAGAAAATGCGTGTCATGTGTTCCTGCTTTCGCGATGCGCCCCGTCTCAGGCGCTGGCCACGATGCCCTTGTCCTTGAGCATCTGAATCTGTTGGGCCGTGAGGCCGATCTCGCCGAGCACGGCGTCCGTGTCCTGCCCGATCCCCGGCGCGTTGCGGCGGTGGCCGCCCGGCGTGCGCGAGAGCTTGGGCGTGATGCCGGGCACGGCCAGCGCGCTGCCGTCGTCCAGGGTCACCGAGTCGATCATGCCGCGCGCCTGGTAATGCGGATCGGCGGCGATGTCGGCCACGGTGTAGATGCGCCCGGCCGGCACCGAGGCGGCGTCGAGCGCGGCCAGCACCTCGTCCACCGTGCGCTGCGCGGTCCAGGCGGCGATGGCGGCGTCGATCTCGGCCACGCGCGCCACGCGGCCGGCGTTGTCGGCCAGCGCGGGGTCGTTGCCCAGATCGTCCCGGCCTATGGTGGCCGTCAGCCGCTTGAAGATGCTGTCGCCATTGCCGGCAATCAGCGCATAGCCGCCGTCCTGGCAGCGGTAGGCGTTGCTGGGCGCAATGCCGGGCAGCGCGCTGCCGGCCGGCTCGCGCACGGCGCCGAACGCGCTGTATTCGGGCAGCAGGCTTTCCATGCAGTTGAACACCGCCTCGTAGAGCGCCACGTCGATCACCTGGCCCTGGCCGCTTTTCTGGCGTTCCTGCAGTGCCAGCAGAATGCCGATCACGCCATGCAACGCCGCCAGCGTGTCGCCGATGGAGACGCCCACCCGCACCGGCACGCGGCCGGGTTCGGCCGTCAGGTGGCGCAGGCCGCTCATGGCCTCGGCCACGACGCCGAAGCCGGGCTTGTCGCGGTAAGGGCCGGTCTGGCCGTAGCCGCTGATGCGCAGCATGATGAGGCGCGGGTTGAGCTTCAGGAGATCATCCGGCCCCAGGCCCCAGCCTTCCATGGCGCCGGGGCGGAAGTTCTCGATCAGCACGTCCGCATCCTGTGCGAGCCGGCGCACGATGTCCTGTGCCGCCGGGTCCTTCAGGTCCAGCGCCACCGAACGTTTGTTGCGCGACTGCACCTGCCACCAGACCGAGGTGCCGTCTTTCAGCAAGCGCCACTTGCGCAGCGGGTCACCCGCGCCCGGCGGTTCGATCTTGACGATGTCGGCGCCGAAATCGGCGAGCGTCTTGGCGGCGAACGGGCCGGCGATGAGCTGGCCGAGTTCGAGCACCTTGAGGCCGGCGAGCGGCCCGGCCGCGGCGGGTGCGGAAAGGCCGGAATGAGGAAGTTTGTCCATGGGGGCGAAGTGTGCCGCGCAGTGCCCCGGCCGTCCATTACCGTTTTCGGGGCCGAGGTTTCGCGGTTTGCGAAGGGGCCACGAGGAAGCTCACGAGCGAAGCCACCCCCGCATCGTCCAGGCCCACCGGCGTGGCCACCAGCAGGCGCCGCCGCGCCCAGGCATCGGCCAGCGGCCGCGACGCGAGTTTCATGGCGCGGATCATGGGCAGCGATGCCGCCGCGGGCAGCACCGCGATGCCCAGGCCCGAGGCCACGAGGTGGCACACCGCGTCGAAGCTGCGCACCTGCATGCGCAGGCGGAACGGCTTGCCGGCCGCCAGCGCCGTCTGCTGCTGCTTCTGCAGCATGGCAGCGCCGGTGTTGAGGCTGATCCAGTCCTCGTCCAGCGCATCGGCAAACGGCAGCGGCGTGGTGCCGGCCGCCAGCGCATGGCCGCGCGGCAGCACCAGCACCAGCTCGTCGTGGCGGAACAGTTGCGTGACCAGACCCGTCACGTCGGGCCCCTCGACGAACACGCCCAGGTCGGCGCGCCCCTCGCGCAGCGCCGTGACCACGGATTCCGACACCTGCTCCTCCAGGTCCACGCGCAGTTGCGGGTGCAGCGCGGCGTAGCGCGCCAGCAGCGGCGGCAGGAACTGGTTGATGGCGGCGGTGCTGGCGCACAGGCGGATGTGGCGTGCAATGCCCTGGCGCAAATCGGCCAGTTCCGCGTCCATCTGCTCCATGGCCTGCAGCAGTGTGAGGCCATGTTTCACCGCCACCCGGCCTGCCGCCGTGGGCAGCAGGCCGCGCGCGTGGCGCTCGAACAGCGGGCCGCCCAGCGCGTCCTCGAGTTCGCGGATGCGCCGGCTGGCAGCTGCCAGCGCCAGGTGGGCTTCACGCGCGGCGGCGGTCAGGCTGCCGGTCTGCGCGCAGGCCACGGCCAGGCGGATCGACACCAGGTCAAAGCGGGCGAGATTCACCATGTCGCCCCGCGCGCCAAGGCCCGTGCCGCGATGGACATGGCCTCAGGCTTTCTTCTTGCTGGCGGCGGGCTTCTTCGCCAGCAGCGCGTCGAGATGCTTGACGATCTCGCCCTCGATGCGGTCGCGGAACGCGCCGAGCAGGAAGCCGAGCTTGGCGTCGAGTTCGAAACTGTGCGGGGTCACCTTGAGCGTGCCGCTCACCCCCGAGCGGGAAAAGGCCACTTCGTCAGCGACATGCCCTTCTTCATAGGTGCATGCCATGTCGAACTCGGCCTCGACCTGTTCGGCCCACTTGAACGCCAGCTTGCGTGCGCCGGCCAGGCCCAGATGGTGGTCACGGTGAATGTGGATGTGGGACAAGTGCTTGCTCCTTCAAGGCGCGGTGCCGTTCTTCAGCGGGCCGTTTCGCCAGTTGCTTCACCGCATCATAAAACCGGCGCCAGCCCTCGGGCGTGAAGCCGCCCGTGCGTTCGAACAGCGCCTCGAAGCCCGGCACGAATTCCTCATAGGCGGCCTGCGCGCCGAAGCTGGCATTGTTGGCGCCTGCCACCCAGGCATCCAGGCTGCGGTACCGCGCTTCGTCGCCACCCCAGCCGGCCCGGAGCGCCGCATAACGCTCACGAAATCGCCGCATGACGGCGGCCTTCTCGGCCGTCCAGGCGCCGTCGGCCGTCGACGAGGCCTGCTTTTTCTCGTACAGGGCCGCCAGTTCGCGCCGGGTGGCCCGGGTCAATGCGCGAAAGGCCTGACGCCGCGCCTCGAACGCGGCGTAGCTGGCGCGCGCGCCGGGGCTGCCATGCCGGGCCAGCCAGCGTTCAACGCCCAGCCGTTCCACGGCCGTGGCGAAGGACTCGTTGAACGCAGTGTCGTCGGCCGCGTAAACCACCTGGTGAGCGAGTTCGTGAAACAGGAGGCGCGCCAGTTCGCCCTCGGGGTAGCGGATGAAGGTATTGAGCAAAGGGTCGCCGCCGATCCAGTTCATCCAGCCCAGCGTGGAGTACGCCGGCACCCCGCGGACATCGGCCTCCAGCCCCTGGCTTTCCAGTGCGCGGGCCTCGGCTCGCGCGTCGGCCTCGCTGAAATAACCTCGGTAGCTCACGCAGCCAGCCACCGGGAAACACCAGGTTTCGAGCGTGAGCGAGTCCGCCGGGGCCGCGGCCACGTTCCACACCGCCGCGGACCGCCGCAAGTCCGCGTAGCGGTGGTAGCTGGCGTTGTCGGGCAATTGCAGCTCGGTCACGGCAAACGTGCGGATGCGCTGCGCCAACGCCAGCCTCTCGCGCAGCGTGTCGGGTGTTTGCGGCTCGGCAACCCAGTCGGACACCGGCCGCGCCGCGCGCAGGAGTTCCAGATGGCCGGCCACGGCCTGCCAGTAGTAGCCGGCGGTGGAACAGCCCGACAGGCCAGCCAGCGCTGCCAGCAGCATCACCACCGTCAGCCGCGGGGGGACGCCCGGCGTCAAGCCACCCCTTTGCTGCGCACGGCCTGACCCCGCGCAAGGACAACCGAAGATGCGAAAACCATCGGGTGATTTTGAAGCAAATCCCCAGGGGACGCAGGGGGGTGCACGACCGGCGCTGTCTCGCTAGACTGTGCGGATGAAGATCATCGACGCCATTGCGAGCGAGGCGGCCGGCATTGCCGCCATCCGCCGCGACATTCATGCCCACCCCGAACTGTGCTTCGAAGAGCGGCGCACCGCCGACGTGGTGGCCCAAAAGCTCACGGAGTGGGGCATTCCCGTCCATCGGGGCCTGGGCACCACCGGGGTGGTGGGCCTGGTCCATGGCCGCGACGGCGGCGCCTGCGGCCACGCCGTCGGCCTGCGCGCCGACATGGACGCGCTGCCCATGCAGGAGTTCAACACCTTCGCCCACACCAGCCGGCATGCCGGGAAGATGCACGCCTGCGGCCACGACGGCCACACCGCCATGCTGCTGGCGGCCGCGCAGCATCTGGCGAAACACCGCGACTTCGATGGCACGGTGGTCCTGATTTTCCAGCCCGCGGAAGAAGGCGGCGGCGGCGCGCGCGAGATGATGCGCGACGGGCTGTTCGAGAAATTCCCCGTGGAAGCCGTTTTCGGCATGCACAACTGGCCCGGCGCGCAGGTGGGCCAGTTCGCGGTCAGCCCCGGGCCGGTGATGGCCTCCAGCAACGAGTTCAAGATCACCATTCGCGGCCGGGGCAGCCACGCCGCGCTGCCCCACAACGGCATCGACCCCGTGCCCATCGCCTGCCAGATGGTGCAGGCGTTCCAGACCATCATCAGCCGCAACAAGAAGCCCATCGACGCGGGCGTGATCTCGGTCACGATGATCCACGCCGGCGAAGCCACCAACGTGGTGCCCGACAGCTGCGAGCTGCAAGGCACGGTGCGCACGTTTTCCATCGAGGTGCTCGACCTGATCGAGACCCGCATGCGGCAGATCGCCGAACACACCTGCGCGGCGTTCGAGGCGCATTGCGAGTTCGAATTCGAGCGCAACTACCCGCCCACCATCAACGCCGCGGCCGAGGCGGCGTTTGCCCGGCAGGTGATGGCCGGCATCGTGGGACCCGACAACGTGGCGGTACAGGAGCCCACCATGGGCGCGGAAGACTTCGCCTACATGCTGCAGGCCAAGCCCGGCGCCTACTGCTTCATTGCCAATGGCGACGGCAGCCACCGCGAGATCGGCCATGGCGAAGGCCCTTGCATGCTGCACAACCCCAGCTACGACTTCAACGATGCGCTGATTCCCCTGGGCGCCACTTACTGGGTACGGCTGGCGGAGCAGTGGCTGGGTGCTGAGCTCGGTGCCGCTGCGGCTACTACTGCTGACACAGGGTAATTGGGGGTTGGGGCTGGCCGGATTTCTGCCTGGTGCTGCTGGCCGGGGCGAGACCCGGCCAGCCCCCCTCACTCCGAACTCTGCTGCAACGCCCACATCGCCGCATACCGCCCCTGCCGCGCCAGCAGCTCTGCATGCGTGCCGCGCTCGATGATGCGGCCCGCCTCCATCACCAAAATTTCATGCGCATCCACCACCGTGGACAGGCGGTGGGCAATCACCAGCGTGGTCTTGTTCTGCGCGGCGCTTTGCAGTTCGGCCTGGATGGCGCGTTCGTTGGCCGAGTCGAGCGCCGACGTGGCTTCGTCGAAGATCAGGATCGGCGGGTTCTTCAGCAGTGTGCGGGCGATGGCCACGCGCTGCTTCTCGCCGCCCGAAAGCTTGAGGCCGCGCTCGCCGACCATGGTGTCGTAACCCTTGGGCGTGGAGGCGATGAAGTCGTGGATGTGCGCCGCGCGCGCCGCCGCTTCGACCTCGGCGCGGCTCGCGCCGGGACGGCCGTAGGCGATGTTGTATTCGACCG
>JAHFQI010000203.1 GCA_023259355.1 Comamonadaceae bacterium | reverse complement strand
CTTGGCCTTGTAGTCGTTCACGGCCGCCTTGATGGCGTCTTCGGCGAGGATGGAGCAGTGGATCTTGACGGGCGGCAGAGCCAGCTCTTCGGCGATCTCGCTGTTTTTCAGGGCCGCCGCTTCGTCCAGCGTCTTGCCCTTGACCCATTCGGTCACCAGCGACGACGAGGCAATGGCAGAGCCGCAGCCATAGGTCTTGAAACGCGCATCTTCAATCACGCCGGTTTGCGGGTTCACCTTGATCTGCAGCTTCATCACGTCGCCGCAGGCAGGAGCGCCCACCATGCCGGTGCCCACGGAATCGTCACCCTTGTCGAACGAACCCACGTTGCGGGGGTTTTCGTAATGGTCAACCACTTTGTCGGAGTAAGCCATGATGTGTACCTCTTCAATTCTTCAGAAATCTTCAGGAATTCAGTGCGCTGCCCACTGGATGGTGCTGATATCGATGCCGTCCTGGTACATCTCCCACAGCGGGCTGAGTTCGCGCAGGCGGGCCACGTTTTCACGAATGGTGCCAATGGCGTAGTCGATCTCTTCTTCGGTGGTGAAGCGGCCGATGGTCATGCGCAGGCTGCTGTGCGCCAGTTCGTCGCTGCGGCCCAGGGCGCGCAGGACATAGCTGGGCTCCAGGCTGGCCGAAGTGCAGGCAGAGCCCGACGACACCGCCAAACCCTTGATCCCCATGATCAGCGATTCGCCTTCGACGAAATTGAAGCTCATGTTCAGGTTCTGCGGCACCCGGCGCTCCAGGCTACCGTTGATGAACACCTGCTCGATATCCTTCAAGCCATTGAGCAGGCGCTGCTGCAATGCGCGGGCCTTGGCATTGCTCTCGGCCATTTCTTCCTTGGCGATGCGAAAGGCCTCGCCCATGCCCACGATCTGGTGCGTGGGTAGCGTGCCCGAACGCATGCCACGCTCGTGGCCGCCACCGTGCATCTGCGCTTCCAGGCGGACGCGGGGCTTGCGGCGCACAAACAAGGCGCCCACACCCTTGGGGCCGTAGGTCTTGTGGGCCGTCATGCTCATCAGGTCGATCGGCAGAACGCTCATGTCGATCTCGACCCGGCCTGTGGCCTGCGCGGCATCCACATGCAGCAGGATGCCTTTCTCGCGGCACAGGGCGCCAATGGCCGGAATGTCCTGGATCACACCGATTTCGTTGTTCACGAACAGGATGCTGATCAAGATGGTGTCGGGGCGAATGGCCGCCTTCAGGGCGTCCATGTTGACCAGGCCATCCTCCTGCACATCCAGGTAGGTCACCTCGAAACCCTGGCGCTCCAGCTCGCGCATGGTGTCCAGCACGGCCTTGTGCTCGGTCTTGAGGGTGATGAGGTGCTTGCCCTTGCCCTGGTAGAAATGGGCGGCACCCTTCAAGGCGAGGTTGATGGACTCGGTGGCACCGCTGGTCCAGACGATCTCGCGCGGGTCGGCGCCGATCAGGTCGGCCACTTGCACGCGTGCTTTTTCCACGGCCTCTTCGGCCTCCCAGCCCCAGGCGTGGCTGCGGGAAGCGGGGTTGCCGAAATGTTCGCGCAGCCACGGAATCATGGCATCCACAACGCGTGGATCCACCGGCGTGGTGGCGCCGTAATCGAGATAGATGGGGAAATGCGGGGTCATGTCCATGGCTGGCTCAGTAAAAATTTCCGGCTGGCAAACTCAAAAAAACAAGGTTCGAGAAACACGTTCAGGGCGGTGCCGACCCCAGGGCCGAACCGGGCGCCCCAGGTATCAGGATTTGGCGAAGACGTTACCCAGCGCGAACACCGAATTGGGTGCATTCACGCGAATGGGCTTGACCACGGGAGTCGTGGAGATAGCGCGCCGCGCAACGGGCTTGTCCTCGATCTGCACGCCCTTGGCCAGTTGCTCGTCCACCAGCTTCTGCAACGTGACGGAGTCGAGGAACTCGACCATGCGCTGGTTGAGCGAAGCCCACAACTCATGCGTCATGCAGCGCCCCGCCTCGCCCAGGCAATTTTCCTTGCCACCACACTGCGTGGCATCAATTGGCTCATCCACCGAAACGATGATGTCGGCCACCGTGATGTCGGCCGCCTTGCGGGCCAGGGTGTAGCCACCGCCGGGCCCCCGGGTGGATTCCACGAGCTCGTGGCGGCGCAGCTTGCCAAAGAGCTGCTCCAGGTAGGACAGCGAAATTTGTTGCCTCTGGCTGATGGCCGCCAGCGTGACAGGGCCATTGTTCTGGCGCAAAGCCAGGTCAATCATGGCGGTGACCGCAAAACGGCCTTTGGTTGTGAGACGCATCGCAAGCTCCTTGTCTACGCTTGTTCGTTATAAAACTGCGGGCCCTGGCAAATGCGCAGCGCCTGCACCGTCTCCGCCCCTTGCCCCATCCAGTTGCCTGGCACAGGGCCCTTCATCGTTGGGCTCTTTTCTTGAGTATTTTGTAAGAGTATACCATAAATCCCAATCGATTTTGTCGGGTTAAAAAACCAACAAGTCACAATTTCATCGATCAAGTTCCATTGCCCTTAGGGCACACGCGTTCAGAGTGCCACTGAATCGCTGCCATGCGCTCCAAAAGCCTGGTCCTTGAGCCGTGTCAACTGGTCGCGCACGCGTGCTGCCTGCTCGAATTCCAGGTTGCGCGCATGTTCCAGCATGAGTTTTTCCAGACGCTTGATCTCGCGCGCCACATCCTTCTCCGACATGTCCTCCACCTGCGCACGCTGTATCGCTTCCTGCTCCAGCCGCTCGGCGTCCTTGCCGGCCTTTTCGCTGTAAACCCCGTCAATCAGGTCTCTTACCCGCTTGACAATGCTGCGTGGCGTGATTCCGTGGGCCTTGTTGTGTGCGATCTGCTTGACGCGCCGACGTTCCGTCTCGCCGATGGCTTTTTTCATCGAGTCGGTCATCCGGTCGGCATACAGGATGGCCTTGCCGTTCAGATTGCGCGCCGCGCGGCCGATGGTCTGGATCAGGCTGCGCTCGGCGCGCAGGAAGCCTTCCTTGTCGGCGTCCAGGATGGCCACAAGCGACACCTCGGGAATGTCCAGCCCTTCGCGCAGCAGGTTGATGCCCACCAGCACGTCGAACGCCCCCAGGCGCAGATCGCGGATGATTTCGACGCGCTCCACGGTGTCCACGTCGCTGTGCAGGTAGCGCACCTTCACGCCGTTGTCCGTCAGATAGTCGGTCAGCTGCTCGGCCATGCGCTTGGTCAGCGTGGTAATGAGTACGCGTTCATGCTTTTCAACGCGAATGCGTATTTCCTGCAGCACATCATCCACCTGGTGGGTGGCGGGACGCACTTCCACCACCGGGTCCACCAGGCCGGTGGGACGTACCACCTGGTCCACGATCTGGCCCGAATGGGTTTTTTCATAGTCGGCCGGCGTGGCCGAAACAAAGATCACCTGCCGCATGCGCTGCTCGAACTCCTCGAACTTGAGCGGGCGGTTGTCCAGCGCCGATGGCAGGCGAAAACCATATTCCACCAGCGTGGTCTTGCGTGATCGGTCGCCGCTGTACATGGCGTTGAGCTGGCCGATCATCTGGTGGCTCTCGTCCAGGAACATGATGGCGTTCTTGGGCATGTAGTCGGTCAGCGTGCTCGGCGGGTCGCCCGGCGCGGCGCCCGACAGGTGGCGCGTGTAATTCTCGATGCCCTTGCAGTGCCCTACCTCGCTGAGCATCTCCAGGTCAAAGCGTGTGCGCTGCTCCAGCCGCTGGGCCTCCACCAGCTTGCCGTCGGCCAGCAGCTGCTGCAGGCGCTCGGCCAGCTCCAGCTTGATGGTCTCCACTGCCGCCAGCACCTTGTCGCGCGGGGTCACGTAGTGGCTGCTGGGGTACACGGTGAAGCGCGGAATCTTCTGCTTGACGCGTCCCGTGAGCGGGTCGAACAGCTGCAGGCTCTCGATCTCGTCATCAAACAGCTCGATGCGCATCGCCAGCTCGGAATGCTCGGCCGGGAACACGTCGATGGTGTCGCCCCGCACGCGGAACTTGCCGCGCGAAAAGTCCGCTTCGTTGCGCTGGTACTGCATGCGGATCAACTGGGCAATCACATCGCGCTGGCCCAGCTTGTCGCCCGTGCGCAATGTCATCACCATGCGGTGGTAGCTCTCGGGCTCGCCAATGCCGTAGATCGCCGACACGGTGGCCACGATGACCACGTCCTTGCGCTCCATCAGGCTCTTGGTACAGCTCAATCGCATCTGCTCGATGTGCTCGTTGATCGCGCTGTCCTTCTCGATGAACAGGTCGCGCTGGGGCACGTAAGCCTCTGGCTGGTAGTAGTCGTAGTAGCTCACGAAGTATTCGACGGCGTTCCTGGGGAAGAACTCGCGGAACTCGCTGTACAGCTGCGCGGCCAGCGTCTTGTTGGGCGCGAACACGATGGCAGGGCGGCCCATGCGCGCGATCACATTGGCCATGGTGAAGGTCTTGCCCGAGCCCGTCACACCGAGCAGCGTCTGGAAGGTCTCGCCGTCCTGCAGACCCTCCACCAGCTTGGCAATGGCCTCGGGCTGGTCGCCCGCCGGCGGATAGGGCTGGAACAGTTCGAAGGGGGAATCGGGGAAGCGGACGAACTCGCCGTCCTGCTTTTCAGTGATGACTTCGGTGATATCTGGCATGGGGCGTGGTCAACGGGACGAGCAGGCCGCCCGTTAAAATCGGCGGAACCCGGCACAGTACACCACGCCCGGATTCTTCGCTACTGACAACCTTTCAAGGATTTTCATGTCTCTGTTCACCGCCGTCGAAATGGCCCCCCGCGACCCCATCCTGGGGCTGAACGAACAATTCGCCGCAGACACCAACCCCAACAAGGTCAACCTGGGCGTGGGCGTTTATTTCGACGACAACGGCAAGCTGCCCCTGCTGCAGTGCGTGCAGGCCGCTGAAAAGGCCATGATGGACAAGCCCACCGCCCGTGGCTACCTGCCCATCGACGGTATTGCCGCCTACGACGCCGCCGTGAAGGGCCTGGTGTTCGGTGCGGACTCCGACGTGGTCAAGAGCGGCCGCGTGGCCACCGTGCAAGCCATTGGCGGCACCGGCGGCCTGAAGATCGGCGCCGACTTCCTGAAAAAGATCAGCCCCAACGCCACCGTGCTGATTTCCGACCCCAGCTGGGAAAACCACCGCGCCTTGTTCACCAACGCCGGCTTCCCTGTCGACACCTACCCCTACTTCGACCAAAGCGCCAACGGCGGCCTGGGCGGCATCAACTTCGACGGCATGCTGGCCAAGCTGAACGCCGCCGCCGAAGGCACCATCGTGCTGCTGCACGCCTGCTGCCACAACCCCACCGGCTACGACATCACCCCCGCCCAGTGGGACCAGGTGATCGCCGCCGTGAAGGCACGCAACCTCACCGCCTTCCTGGACATGGCCTACCAGGGCTTTGGCTACGGCATCGCCGAAGACGGCGCCGTGATCGCCAAGTTTGTGGCCGCTGGCCTGAACATCTTCGTCTCCACCAGCTTCTCCAAGAGCTTCAGCCTGTACGGCGAGCGCGTGGGCGCCCTGAGCGTGGTCGGCAGCAGCAAGGAAGAAACCGACCGCGTGCTGAGCCAGCTCAAGATCGCCATCCGCACCAACTACTCCAACCCGCCCACCCACGGTGGCGCCATCGTGGCTGCCGTGCTGGGCAACCCCGAACTGCGCGCCCTGTGGGAAAAGGAACTGGGCGAGATGCGCGTGCGCATCAAGGCCATGCGCCAGAAGCTGGTCGATGGCCTGAAGGCCGCTGGCGTGAGCAAGGACATGTCCTTCATCACCACCCAGATCGGCATGTTCAGCTACTCGGGCCTGTCCAAGGACCAGATGGTGCGCCTGCGCAGCGAGTTCGGCGTGTACGGCACCGACACCGGCCGCATGTGCGTGGCTGCGCTCAACAGCAAGAACATCGACTACGTCTGCCAGGCCATTGCCAAGGTGATCTGAGCCTGCCCAGCCGCCATGAAAAAGGCGCCCTCGGGCCAATGCCAGTCAGTTAAGCTTGGCTTGATCTGATTGGCAGTAAAAAGGGAACGTGTTTCACGTTCCCTTTTTATTTTGTCGATCCTGCTGCAAAACACCTTGAATGAGACTCTG
>JAHFQI010000202.1 GCA_023259355.1 Comamonadaceae bacterium | reverse complement strand
AGCGGCACCAGGCCCACAGCAGCGCCGTGGCCCCGGCAAAACGCAGCGCCGCCTGAAACACCGGCGGCAGCTCGGCCAGCGTGGCTTTCACGAGCACCTGCTGGAAGCCCCAGAACAGGCAGCAGGCCAGCAGCAGCGAGGTGGCGGTGGCGTCGAGATGGTCTTTGCGCAAGGTCATGCGGCATTGTCCGCCGAGGCGGACGGCGGCGATGTCACGCGCGCGCAGGCACCGGGCTCAGTCTGCCGTGATCTTGCGGGTGTCGATGAGGGTCTTCCAGCGTGCCCATTCACGCGCCTGGAAAGCCGTGAATTCTTCAGGCGTGTTGGCCACGATCTCCAGCCCCTGCTCCGTCATCCGCTTTTGCACGGCAGGGTCTTTCATGGCGGCAATGGCGGCGTCGCTCAGCTTCTTCCTGACCGCGGACGGGAGACCCTTGGGCGCCACCAGGCCCTGCCAGGAATAGATCTCGGCGCCTTTCACGCCGGCTTCGGCCAGCGTGGGCACATCGGGCAGCAACGGCGAACGCCGGGTTCCCGTGACCGCGATCGCATGCAACTTGCCGGTGCGGATGTGCTGCAGAACCGCGTTGATGTTCGGAAACGAGAAGTCCACCTGGCCACCGAGCAAGTCGTTCATAGCGGGAGCGCCGCCCTTGTAGGGAACGTGCAGACCTTGCGTTGCGGACTGCAGCCAGAAGAGTTCGGCCGCCAGGTGATCGGACGCGCCATTGCCCGAGCTGGCGAACGTCACCCGGTCCGGCTTCTTCTTGAGCAAGGCGATCACCTCCGCGACGGTGCGCGCCGACTGCCCGGGCCCGGCGACCAGCACGTTGGGCGCCTGCACAGGGATGCTGATGTAGTCGAAGTCCTTCAGTGCGTCGTAAGGCACGCTCTTTTGCAGGTGCGGCGTGATGACGTAGGTGGCCAGCGACGACACCATCAGCGTGTAGCCATCGGGCGCCGCCCGCTTGACCTGGCCCGCACCGATGGTGCCGGTTGCCCCGGCCCGGTTGTCGACCACGATGGTCTGGCCGAGCTTGTCCTGCATCTGCTGGGCCAGCACACGGCCGACCATGTCGGTCGGTCCACCGGCGGGAAAGGGCACCACGAGGGTGATGGTTCGCTCGGGCCAGCCGCCGGATTGCGCCGCGGCCGCCAGCGACGCCGCGCAGGCCATGCCGATCAGGAGTTTCTTCAATGTCATGTTCGATCTCATTCTTCAGGGAGGGGTTGACGTTTCTTGCACCGAGGCCGGCTTCACTCCGGCTTGATGTTGACTTCGGTCGCAATCTTTTTCCACCGGGCCGCATCCTTGAGCAGGAAGGCGCCGAACTGGTCGGGTTGATCGGCGATCACCTCCGTGCCCTGTTCGGCCAGACGGGCCTTGAAATCCGGTTCGTTCAGGATCTTGACGAGCGCCGCATTCAGTTTGGCCACCACGTCCCTGGGCGTGCCCTTGGGCACCAGGATGCCTTGCCAGGAGCCGGACATGTAGCCCGGCAGGCCCGATTCGGACACGGTCGGGAGCTCCCGGGTCGCCGGCATCCGCTGCGCGCCGGACACGGCGATGGCGCGAATCCTGCCGCTGTTCATGTGCGGCATGCTGGCCAGAAGACCGACCAGCGTCACATTCACCTCGCCGGCAATCAGCGCATTCAGGGCCGCGGCACCCCCCTTGTAGGGCACCGAAGTCATGTCGATGCCACTCATCATGCGCAGCTGTTCCGCGGCCAGCTTGGTGGCCTGGTTGCCGGCGGCGAAGTTCAGCTTTCCGGGGTTTGCCTTCGAGTAGGCGACGAGCTCTTTCAGGTTCTTGGCCGGCACCGACGGGTGGACCGCCAGCGCATGCGGAGAAAAGCTGACCATCGTGACAGGCGCCAGATCCTGCAACGGGTCATAAAGCATTTTCGCCATCACCAGCGGACTGACGGTCAAGGTGGAAATGTCGATGATCAGAAGCGTGTAGCCATCGGGTGACGACTTGGCCACCGCTTCGGCGCCCAGGTTGCCATCGGCGCCGGGACGGTTCTCCACAATGACCGGCTGGCCCCACGCCTCGCTCAGCTTGAGTCCGATGGTGCGCGCCAGCACATCGGACGTTCCGCCCGCCGCGAAGGGAACAACGATCCGGATGGACTTGCCGGGGTACGCGGCGGCGCGCGGGGCCTGGGCGAGGCTGACGCCGGCGGCGGCCAGAGTCAAGGCGGCGAGGAAGATTCGTTTGTGCATGGGTGCAAAGCCTCCGTGGGTTTCAAGCGGGGGTGGGGACTGCGGCGCCTGGGGCGCGCCGCGATCGGCGGGTCAGCGTGGGCGTCCGCTTTCGCGCACGGTGGCATCCGCGCGCAGCCGGACTTCGGGCCGCAACCGGCTGCCCAGTCCGGGCCCGACCGGCGCCAGCGCCTGGCCGCATTCGATGACGGGAAGCCCATCGACCAGGTCGCGGTACCATGTGGCCAGCGTGGCACGCACGACCTCCTGGAAGATGGCCGTCGGCGCGTTCAGGGCCAGGTGAAGTCCGGCCATCAGCGCAATCGGCCCGGTGCAATCGTGCGGGGCCAGCGGCTTGCCGTGCATCTCGGCCAGTGCCGCGATCTTGCGGGCCTCCGAGAAGCCGCCGCACCACGCCAGATCGAGCATCACGACATCCACGGCGTCGGCCGCCAGCAGCTTGCGGAACGTCCGGGCGTCGGCCAGTGTTTCGCTGCCGCAGATGGGCGCGCGTGTCTGCCGGCGCAAATCCTGCAGCGCGCCCGCGTCGTCCATCTTGAAGAGCGGGTCTTCGATCCAGTACACGCCATAGTCTTCCAGCGCCTGGCAGATGCGGGCCGCCGCGTGTGTGCCCCACAGACTGTGCAGCTCGCACATCACTTCGATGCGGTCGCCCACCGCCGCGCGGATCTTGCGGAAAGGCTCCAGGCCGGCCTTCAGGTCCGCCAGGCTGATGGTGTTGCCGCCGCTGGCCGCCGCATAGCCGTCAAACGGCCAGATCTTCATGGCCCCGTAGTTTTCCGACAGCAGACTTTCCGCCAGAGCACCGGCGTCGTGCATGAAGGCCACCTGGTCGTCGTAGGGGCCGGCGGCGGCCTCCCGCCCTTCCACGATGCGCCGTTGCGCGCCACTGTTGAACGCGTAACCCGCGCAGGTGTTGTAGACCGGGATGCGCTCGCGCACGCCGCCACCCAGCGCGATGTACACCGGCACGCCCTGCCGCTGTCCGGCGAGGTCCCACAAGGCGATGTCAACCGCGCTCGCCGCACGGATTTCGGCGCTGGCGCTGTTGTAGCCCAGGTAGGGGTTCATCAGATGCCGCGACACCGCGGCGATGTGGCGCGCATCCCGTCCGATGAGCCAGGGCGCGACCTGCTCGTGGAGAACGGCCTCGACGGCCTGGGCGCCGCGAAAGGACTCCCCCAGCCCCAGGAGGCCATCGTCGGTCTCCACCTCGAGCCAGATCAGGTTGGGCCGTTCGGCGATTCGGATGGTGCGCAGGGCGGTGACGTTGGACATGGGATTTTTACAGGTTGCAGCGGAGATGGCACTTGATTCATTTGGATTATCAAAATCCCGACGCCAACCTGTCAAAATAATCCATAACTTGTATTACAGGTTGATATCATCTCGCCAGATCGTCCACGCCCCCATCGCCATGTCCATTTCGCCCTTGAGTGACACCGTCTACGAACAGCTTCTGGCGCTCATCGAGCAGGACTCCCTGGCGCGAGACAGCCGGCTGCCTGGCGAGAACGAACTGGCGAAACGCTGCGGCGTTTCACGGCCGGTGGTTCGGCAGGCCCTGGCGCGCCTGCGCTCGGAAGGCCGCGTCTACGCGCGCCAAGGTGCGGGAAATTTCGTCGGCGAACCCACGGCGCTGCAGGACGTGAGCTTCGGCCCGCTGCACAGCATTCCCGACGTGCGCAGCTTCCTCGACTTCCGTTGCGTCATCGAGGGCGAAAGCGCGGCGCGCGCGGCGAAGTGCACCGATCCGGAACTGCTCCGGAACATCAGCACCCGGCGCCGGCAACTGGAAGCCGCCTGGGCTCGGGGCGAACCGGGCATCGAAGAAGACATCGCCTTCCACAACGCGATTGCGCAGGCCAGCGGCAACCGGTTCTTCGTGATGACCATGTCCGCCTTGATGGCGCAGACCCGCTTCGCCATCAAGCTGGTCCGCGAGCTGTCGCCGCAGCCCTTGATGACACGCTCGCGCGACGTTCGCCATGAGCACCAGCTGATTGACGAAGCCATCGCCCGCGGCGATGCGGAGGCCGCGCGCCAGGCCATGAACGAGCACCTGCAGGGGGGCATCGCCCGGCTGTTCGGTTGTTAGGCGCTCAGGCGCGGCGCGCCAGCCGGGTCAGCAGGGTTTTGAGCACATGCGCTTCGACGTGGCTCAGGGCCTGCAGGGTTTGCAGCTCGTGCTCGCGCGCCTGCGCCAGCAGCGGCCGCACCTTCTCGCGCCCGGCTGGCGTGGCGGCCACCAGCGTGCGGCGCTGGTCGCCGGGGTCGGCCTGCAGCGTGACCCAGCCCTGCGCGCGCATGCGTTGCACCAGCTTGGTCACGGTGGGCTGCTGGCTCAGGACTTCGCGCGCCAGCGTGCTCACGGGCACCGCGTCGCCGTCATGCAGGGTGGCCAGCACGCGCCATTCGATGGGGGTCAGGCCGGCGGCGCGCACATGGACTTCGAAATCCTTGTACAGCGCGTGGTTGGCCTGCCCCAGCAGGTAGCCCAGGTAGCCCTCGACGAAACGCGGTCCGGTGGTCATGGTGCAGGTCGGGCGCCGCTCGGGCGGGTGGCTTACAGCGGGTGCTCGGTGTAGAAACGGCCGCCGTGGAACAGCAGCGGTGACACGCCTTCGCGGTGGCTGCAGCGCTCCACCTCGCCGACGAAGATGACGTGGTCGCCCTCTTCGTAGCGGCTGCGGTTGAAGCATTCAAAAGTGGCCGCCGCGCCCGCCAGCAGCGGGGAACCGGTTGCGCCCTCGGCAAATGCCACGCCGCTCCAGCGGTCGGCGCCGCGCGCGGCAAAACGCTCGGCCAGGTCTTGCTGGCCGGCCGCGAGGATGTTGATGGCGTAGTGCGAGCCGGCGCTGAAGGCGGGCATGGAGCCCGCCGCCCGTGCCAGGCTCCACAGCACCAGCGGCGGATCGAGCGAAACCGAGTTGAACGAATTCGCCGTCAGGCCGATGAGCTCGCCCGTGGCGGTGCGCGCCGTGACGATGGTCACGCCGGTGGCGAACATGCCCAGCGAGGCGCGAAACTCGCGCACGGAAAACGCCGGGGGGGTGGCCTTGCGGGGCGGGGACATGGTCTGGGCTTTACATGAAATTTCATGAATAATACTGCTTTGCGGGACAGTCCGCAGCCCGAAGGGCCAGCGCTGCCCCCAACTGACCCGACTCACCCATGCTGCAAGAAATCATTGAACCCGCCTGGACCGACGCGTTCGAGCTGGTGCTGCGCCGCTGCGCGCTGCAGTCCGGCGACACAGTCGCCATCCTCTGCGAGACGCAAAGCCGCCCGGTGCTGCCGCAGCTCGCGCGCCTGGCGGCGGCCCGCATCGGCGCCCACGCCTTCACGTTGATGCTGCCCAGCGTGGCCAACGCCCACACGCCCCCCGCGCGCTCCACCGGCGCCTCCAACGCGCTGCAGCAGATCGCACCCGTGGTGAGCGCGCTGGCCGCCAGCACGCTGGTGGTGGACTGCACGGTCGAAGGCCTGATGCACGCGCCCGAGCTGCCCGCCATCCTGAAAGGCGCCAACGGAACGCAGCCGCGTGTGATTTACGTGAGCAACGAACACCCCGAGGCGCTGGCCCGCCTGCTGCCCGACGACACCACCGAGGCGCTGGTGAAGAACCACGTCAAGCGCCTGCGCGCCGCCCAGGCCATGCGCGTGACCTCCGCGGCGGGCTCCGACCTGACGATCTCGCTCCAGGGCGCGGCCTGCGGCGGCAACTGGGGCTTCACCACCCGCCCCGGCACCATGACGCACTGGCCCGGCGGCATCGCACTGGCGTTCCCGGCGGCCGGCAGCGTCAACGGCACGCTGGTGCTGGCCGAGGGCGACGTGAACCTGACTTTCAAGC
>JAHFQI010000039.1 GCA_023259355.1 Comamonadaceae bacterium | reverse complement strand
CGCCGAACAGCACCACGGCCTTGGCACCCGACAGCACCCAGCCCGGGCCCGTGCGCTCGGCCCGCGTGGCCACGCGGCTCATTTCGTAATGGTTGCCCGGCTCGTCGTGCGCCAGCGCGGCGACGGTGCTGCCCTCGACCAGGCCGGCGATGCGCGCCTTCTGCGCGTCGCTGCCCGCGGCTCCGAGTGCGCGGCCCACCATCAGCGCGCCGAGGAAGGGCTCGGCCACGAGGCCGCGACCCAGGCACTCGAACACCACGGCGATGTCGAAGCCGGCGCCGCCGAAGCCGCCATCGGCCTCGGGAAACAGCGCGCCAATGGCGCCGAGTTCGGCGAACTGCCGCCACAGCGCGGGGCTGCGGCCCTGCTCGCCGTAGGCGATGCGGTTGCGCGTCTCGATGCCGGCCTGCTCGGCCACGAAACGGTTCAGCGTGTCCGCCAGCATGCGGCGGTCTTCAGTGTGTTCGAAGTTCATGTCACAACCCCAGGATCATCTTGGAGATGATGTTTTTCTGGACCTCGTTGGAGCCGCCGAAGATCGACAGCTTGCGGTAGTTGAAGTAGTTGGCGGCGGCCGTGGCGGCCTCGGCCGGGCCCACGGGCGCATCCGAATAGCCTTCGTATTGCGCGGCCTCGATGTAGGGCAGCGCATACGGCCCCATGGCGCGGCGGATCAGCGCGAGGATCTCCTGGCGGATCTCGGTGCCGCGGATCTTGAGCATGGAGCTTTCCGCGCCCGGCACGCCGCCGCCGGCCACCGCCGCGATCACGCGCAGGTTGGTGGTCTTCATGTTCTCCAGGTCGATCTCGACCCGGGCCATGCGCGTGGCGAACAGCGGGTCCTGGTCCAGCGGGCGGCCGTTCCTGGTCACCTTGGCCGCGATCACCTTGAGCTTTTCGAGTGCGGCAACCGAGAAGCCCACACCCGCGATGCCGGTGCGCTCGTAGGTCAGCAAGTATTTGGCGCAGGTCCAGCCCTTGTTCTCCTCGCCTACGAGGTTCTCCACGGGCACCTTCACGTCGGTGAAGAACACCTCGTTGACCTCGCGGTCGCCGTCCAGCGTGCGGATCGGACGCAGCTCGACGCCGGGCGAGTTCATTTCCACCAGCAGGAAGCTGATGCCCTCCTGCTGCTTGGCCTCGCGGTCGGTGCGCACCAGGCAGAAGATCATGTTGGCGTGCTGGCCCTGGGTGGTCCAGGTCTTCTGGCCGTTGACGATGTAGTGGTCGCCCTGGCGCACGGCCGTGGTCTTGATCGAGGCCAGGTCCGAGCCCGCACCGGGCTCCGAGTAGCCCTGGCACCACCAGTCGGCGCCGCTCAGGATGCGCGGCAGCCAGTGGCGCTTCTGCGCCTCGTTGCCGTACTTGATCAGCACCGGCCCCAGCATGTTCACGCCAAACGGCACGATGCGCGGGCCACCGGCCAACGCGCACTCGTGGTCGAAGATGAACTTCTGCACCGCGCCCCAGCCCGGGCCGCCGTGCGCCTGGGGCCAGTGGTTCGCATACCAGCCGCGTTCGTTGAGGATGGCGTGCCATTCCTCCTGGTCGGCCTTGGTCAGGCGCTGGCCGGCCTTGACCTTGTCGGCAATGCGCCTGGGCAGCTTGTCCTTGAGGAAGGCCTGCACCTCGGCGCGGAGGGCCTGTTCCTCGGGCGTGAAGTTGAGATCCATTTCCGTTCCTCAGAAGATTTCAAACAAGCCGGCCGCACCCATGCCGCCCGCGATGCACATGGTGACCACAGCCCACTTGGCCTTGCGGCGGCGGCCTTCGAGCAGCACGTGGCCCGCGAGTCGCGCGCCGGTCATGCCGAAGGGGTGGCCGACCGAGATCGCGCCGCCGTTGACGTTGAGCCGCTCGCCGGGAATGCCGAGCGTCTGCTGGCAATACAGGGCTTGCGAGGCGAAAGCCTCGTTGAGTTCCCACAGGTCGATGTCATCGACCTTGAGGCCGTGCCGCGCCAGCAGCTTGGGCACGGCGTAGACGGGGCCGATGCCCATCTCGTCGGGCTCGCAGCCGGCCACGGCCAAGCCGCGGAAGGCGCCCAGCGGCGACAGGCCCAGTTTGGCGGCCTCCTTGGCCTCCATCAGCACGCAGGCCGAGGCGCCGTCGGACAGCTGCGAGGCGTTGCCGGCCGTGACGAACTGGTCTGCTCCCTTGACCGGCTGCAGCTTGGCCAGGCTCTCGTAGGTTGTGCCGGGGCGGTTGCAGTTGTCCACGGTGGCCGTCACTTCGCGCTGGCTCACTGCGCCGGTTTCCTTGTCGGTCACGGCCATCACTGCGGCGCAGGGCACGATCTCGTCGGCGAAGCGGCCCGCGGCCTGGGCCTCGGCGGTGCGGTGCTGGCTCTCCACCGAGAAGCGGTCCTGCGCCTCGCGGCTGATGCCATAGCGGCGCGCCACGATGTCGGCGGTGTCGATCATGGCCATGTAGAGCACGGGCTTGTGGTCGACGATCCACGGGTCCATGCCCGAGCTGCCGTCGTCGCGCGAGCGGATGCTGGAGATGCTCTCCACGCCGCCCGCGATCATGGCCGGCGCGCCGTCCACCACGATGCGGCCCGCAGCCATGGCGATGGCCTGCAGGCCGGAGGCGCAGAAGCGGTTCACCGTGGTGCCGGCAATCGACAGCGGCAGCTCGCTGCGGATCACGGCCTGACGCGCGACATTGCGGCCCGTGGTGCCCTCGGGGTAGCCGCAGCCGAGGATGGCGTCCTCGATCAAGGCCGGATCGATGCCGGCGCGCTGCACCGCCGCCTTGACGGCGAAGGCCGCCAGCGTGGGGCCGGGCGTGATGTTGAATTCGCCGCGATGCGCCTTGGTCAGCGGCGTGCGGGCGGTGGAAACGATGACGGCTTCGCGCATGGCGGGTCCTTGCTTGGAGGTGAAAAATGCGTCGGGCCGCGTTCAGGCAGCGCGGTTCAGGCTGTCGAAGTTCGCGCCCTTGGCGACGAGTTCCACGAGCAGCGGCGCGGGCTGCCAGAACAACGGGTCTTGCTCGGCGAATTCGCGGATGTCGGCCAGGATGCGTTCCAGGCCCACGGTGTCGGCCCACTTCATCGGGCCGCCGCGATGGCGCGGGAAACCGTAGCCGGACAGGAAGACCACGTCCACGTCGAGCGGGCGCAGCGCGATGCCCTCCTGCACGACCCTGGCACCCTCGTTGACCATGGCGGCGAGGTAGCGGCGCAGGATCTCCTCGTGCGTGAAGGCGCGCGGCGTGATGCCGACGCGCTGGCGCTCGGCAGCGGCGATGGCCAGCACTTCGGGGTCGGGCGTGCCGGTGCGCGCGCCCTCGGGGTAGAGGTACCAGCCGCGCCCGGTCTTCTGGCCGAACCAGCCGCGCTCGCACAGGCGGTCGGCGATCTGCACGTAGCGCGCCTTGGTGTCGCGCGTGGCGGCCTTGCGCTTGCGCGTGGCCCAGCCGATGTCGCCGCCGGCCAGATCCGACACCTGGAACGGGCCCATGGGGTAGCCGAACTCACGCACCGCCGCGTCGATCTCGTAGGGGCTGGCGCCGTCCTCCATCAGGTGGTCGGCCGCGGCGCGGTAGACGGCCAGGATGCGGTTGCCGATGAAGCCGTCGCAGACGCCGGCGCGCACCGGCACCTTCTTGAGTTTCTTCGCGAGCTCGAAGGCCGTGGCGACCACGTCGGCCGACACCTTGGCCGGCACCACGATCTCCAGCAGCTTCATGATGTTGGCCGGCGAGAAGAAGTGCAGGCCGATCACATCCTGCGGCCGCGCGATGCTGGCCGCGATGGCGTCGATGTCGAGGTAGGAGGTGTTGGTGGCCAGCACCGCGCCCGGCTTGCAGACGCGGTCGAGCTCGGCGAACACGGCCTTCTTGACCTCGATGTCCTCGAACACGGCCTCGATCACCAGGTCCACGCCGGCCAGCGCGCCATACGCGGTGCTGCCGTTGAAGCGCGCCAGCACGGCGGCCTTGGCCTCGGGCGTCAGGCGCCCTTTCTTCACCAGGCCGTCGTAGACCTTCTCGACATTGGCGCGGCCACGCGCGATGGCGGCCTCGTCGCGCTCGATCATGACGACCGGCAGGCCCGCGTCGAGCACCGCCACGGCGATGCCGGCACCCATGGTGCCGCCGCCGACCACGCCCACACTGGCGAGGGGCCGCGGCTGCGCGGCTTGGGCCTCGGGCACCTTGGCCACCTCGCGCTCGGCGAAGAACGCATGGATCAGTCCGGCGCGCTGCGGGCTCGCGATGCACTGCAGGAACAGCTCGCGCTCGAATTTCAAGGCCTCGTCGAACGGCCGCTCGATGCCGGCCCGCACGGCCTCGATGATCTTCAGCGGCGAGAACAGGCCGCGCGACTTCTTCGCGGTCTCGGCCTTCAGCTGTTCGAGCGCCGCCAGGCTCGCGCCCGTGTCGGCCAGCGCGGCCTGCGCATCGCGCGTGCGGCGCGCGCCGGCGCCCTGGGCCAGCAGTTCGCCGGCATAGGCCAGGCCGGCGGCGCGTGCCCCCGGTCCATCCGCCGCGCCATCGGCCAGGCGATCCACCAGGCCGGTGGCCAGCGCTTCCTTCGCGCCGATGTGGCGGCCGCTGAGCATCAGCGCCACAGCCGGCACCACGCCCATCAGGCGCGGCGCGCGCAGCGTGCCACCCGAGCCCGGCATCAGGCCCAGCTGCACCTCGGGCAGGCCCAGCCTGGCGTCGGCCAGCGCGACGCGGTAATGCGCCGCCAGCGCGATCTCCAGCCCGCCGCCCAGCGCCGGGCCGTGCAGCGCGGCCACCACGGGCTTGGTGCAGGCCTCGATGCGGTTGCAGACCTCGGGCAGCGAGGGCGACACCGGCGGCTTGCCGAATTCGCGGATGTCGGCGCCGGCGATGAAGCCGCGGCCGGTGCCGACCAGCAGCACGGCCGCGACCGCGTCATCGGCCTCGGCCGCCTCGACCGCGGCCAGCAGGCCCTGGCGCACGGCGGCGCTCAGCGCATTGACGGGCGGATTGGCGATGCTCACCACGAGCACGCGGCCCTCGCGGGCAGTCTGGACAACGGGAAGCGGGTCGGCAACGCTCATGCGCGGGTCTCCTGGATCGTGGTTGGAACGGTCCCGCATTGTTGTTCCGAAAAACAATCTTGACAATTACATTGACAATTGACAGACTGTCAAATTATGTTTGACATACTGCGCCACACGCCATGGACCTCGGCTCGCTGACCCTGCTGGTGGACATCCTCGATGCCGGCAACCTGAGCCAGGCCGCGCGCAAGCTCAAGATGACGCGCGCCAACGTGAGCTACCACCTGAGCCAACTCGAGAAATCGGTGGGTGCCCAGCTGGTGCGGCGCACCACGCGCCGCGTCGAGCCCACCGAGGTCGGCCTGCGCCTGTACCGCCATGGCCTGAGTATCCAGAACGAGCTGCTGGCCGCGCGCGAAACCGTCGCCACCCTCGGCCAGGGCCTGCAGGGTCGCGTGCGCCTGTCCGTTCCCAGCGGCTACGGCCAGATGGTCATGAGCGACTGGCTGATCGACTTCAAGCGCCTGTACCCGGCCATCGTGCTCGACGTGCTGTTCGAGAACCGCGTGGACGACCTGCTGCGCGACGAGGTGGACATCGCCATCCGCGTCATCCCCGAGCCGCCCCCCACGCTGGTCGCGCGCGAGCTCGGGGCGGTGCGCTACGTGGCCTGCGCCTCGCGCGACTACGCGCGCGCGCATGGCCTGCCGACGGCGCTGGCGCAGCTGCGCAGCACGCCGGTCATCACCTCGGGCGTGGTGGGCCGCGAACTGCGCCTGCGCGCCTACCAGGGCGAGCTGCGCGAGGACGTCACGCTGGAGCCCACGCTGATCTCCGAGCACTTCCCGTTCCTGCGCGAGGCCATCCTGGCCGGCCTGGGCGTGGGCATCGTGCCCGACTACGTGGTGGGCGACGCGGTGCGCACGGGCGAAATCCTCACCGCGCTCGACGACTGGCGCCTGAGCATCTTCGGCACGCAGATGTTCATGCTCTACATGCCCAACCGCTACCAGACGCGCGCAGCGCGTACCTTCATAGACTTCGTGCTGGCCAAGGCGCAGGCCGCGCGCGGCCAGGAGCTGCTGGCCGCGGCCTGACGTCGATCAAGCCAAAGCCCGCGCGGTGGCGCGCAATGGCGACGACGGCCGCCTGCGGCGGCGCATGGAGACGACCATGAGCACACGCCTTCGTCCGAAGAGCCGTCATCGACAAGGCGGCGATAGGTGGAACGCGGCGCCACCGAGCACCAGGCGACGGGCTGCCGCGGCACTGAAACAGCTTTTCGAAGTCGGGCCATCGGCTTGGGACGACTCCATGAAAGACGAGGTGGTCGAGTTCAGACGGGGCAGGCATGCTGCACCTCCATGGGGCGCTTGCGCGCGAGTTTCCGTTCATTGTCTGGCGCTTGACGGGCGGTCATCAAAAGTCAAGTCGGTGGCACGAATGGTCAAGCCACGCTCGGAGTGGCGCTCCATCATGAAGTCGCGATTACCGAGCCCACTCACCTTTCATCAGGAGATCCCATACCATGAACTTCCTTGACGGCCACCTGTACCCCGAAAACCAGCAGCCTCTGATCATCACCGCCGCGCCTTACGCGCCGGGCTGGATTCCTTCGGACTTTCCGGAGGATATTCCGATCACCATGGAGGAGCAGATCCAGAAGGCCGTGGACTGCTACGAAGCCGGTGCCGCCGTGCTGCATTTGCATGTGCGTGAGGCCGATGGCAAGGGCAGCAAGCGCCTGTCCATGTTCAACGAACTGATCGCCGGCGTTCGCAAGGCGGTGCCCGAGATGATCATCCAGGTGGGTGGCTCCATCAGCTTCGCGCCCGAGGGCCCGGACGGCGAAGCCAAGTGGCTGTCGGACGACACGCGCCACATGCTGGCCGAACTGACGCCCAAGCCCGACCAGGTGACGGTGACCGTGAACACCACGCAGATGAACGTCACGGAGCACGCTGGCGACGACGACTTCCGAGGCGTCTCGCGCGGCTTCCCGCACCTGCACAAGACCTACAGGGACATGATCGTTCCCTCAAACCCCAGTTTTGTCGAGGAGCACATCCGCCGCCTGACGGCCGCCGGTATCCAGAGCGAATTTCAGGTCTATAACATCAACAGCTTCGAGACCATCGAGCGCATGATCCGGCGCGGCGTCTACAAGGGGCCGCTGGTGATGAACTGGGTGGCCATCAGCGGCGGTATGGACCAGGCCAACATCTACAACCTGGCCAACATGCTGCGCGCCGTTCCCGATGGTGCCGTGCTCACCGTGGAAAGCTCGGTGCTCAACGTGCTGCCCATCAACATGATCGGCATGGCCCTGGGCCTGCACGTGCGCTGCGGCATCGAGGACGTGCTGTGGAAGCAGGACCGCTCGGGCAAGATGAGCTCGGTCGAACAGATCAAGCAGCTGGTGCGCATTGCCGGCGAGTTCGGCCGGCCGATTGCGACCTGCAGCCAAGCGCGTGAGATCTGCAAGATTGGCGTCTTCTATGACACAGTGGAAGAGACGCTGCAGGCCAATGGCTTTGCACCCAACCGCAATGGCGGCAACCAAGGCTTCCTGCGCAAGGCGGCCTGAGGCTTCAATCGATGTGGCATCAAACACCGAACATTTGGAAAGGCGGCAAACCTTGAACACCCGTTTTCCTCGAAGACGCCTCGCATTGGCCCTGTTGCTGGCCTCTTCGGCCCCCTTCACGGCCTACAGTCAATCCAGCGATGCATGGCCAAACCGTCCCATCACGCTGGTGGTGGCTTCCGCGGCAGGCTCCGGCGTGGACCTGACCGCCAGAGAAATGGCCCAAAAGCTCAGCCTTGCGTTCAAGCAGCCGGTTCTGGTCGACAACAAGCCGGGGGGCAGCGGCATGCTCGCGGGCAATGCCGTGGCCCGGGCCAAGGCCGATGGCTACACATTGCTCTATTCGAATGCATCGTTTGTGGCGGTGGCCCCGGCGGTGATCAAGGCCATGTCCTACGACCCGGTCAAGGACCTGACGCCCATCGCCCAGACGGCGGCCGGCGGCATCATCCTCAGCGTGAGCAAGGACCTCCCGGCCAATTCGCTCAAAGAGCTGGTGGCGCTGATCAAGGCCAACCCCGATCGGTACAGTTATGGCACCTGGGGGATTGGCTCATCGGGGCAATTGACCATGGAATGGCTCAAGCGTCAGGCGGGCATCAAGGTGACGCATGTCCCGTACAAATCAACGCCTCAGATCGTCAACGAACTCGTATCGGGGGTGCTGCAGATCGGCTGGACCGACCCTGGCACGCCCGTGCCCATGCTGGAGGCCAGGAAGGTCAAGGGCATCGCCATCAGCGGCAATGTCCGGGTGCCTCGCACACCGAATATTCCCACCATGGCCGAGCAAGGCTATCCGTTCGATGCGGTGGGCTGGTTTGGTGTGTTCGGGCCTGCGAATCTGCCCAAGCCCATCGTTGAGCGCCTGAACAATGAGATCAACAAGATCCAGAAGTCGCCGGAGATGATGAAGCGCATGGACGGCTTGAACCTGGAACCTCCTCCGGTGAGAACGCCAGAGGCATTCAAATCGATCATTGCCAATGACTTGAAGGTCTGGGCATCCATTGCCAGAGAGTCCAACATCTCGGCAGAGTAGCGCTGTTCCTCGCCCGATGCGGCCCGGCACGTTTGAACGCGGACACCCGTCCGCGTTCATTGCGTCACGCGGCGCAGGATTTCGCCCGGGACTTCTTGGCACTGCAGCCGAACTGCGCCTGGTACCAGCGCGAAAAGCTGCTGGTGGCCGTGAACCCCAGAAGGTCCCCGATTTCCGTCAGTGAACGCCTGCTTTCAAACACGTAGCGCGTCGCGAGTTGTCGGCGTATGTCATTCACGGCGGCGGAAAAGGTCTGCCCTTTGTCGGTGAGGCGCCGCTGGATGGTACGGGGCACGACCCCCATGTATTCACTGACCTGTTCGATGCCGCAGCGCCCGCTGGGCAGCAGCATCAGAATCGCGCGACGTACATCTTCCAGCACGCAGGCATTACCCGCCACAGCCGTGGATTCCAGCAGCTTTTGTGCGTAACGGGCCATGGCTGGATCGGCATACGCATTGCGTGTGTCCAGCTCCGCCCGCGCACAGACGATGCCATTGACGTCCTGGTTGAAATCCAGGCAAGGCCCGAACATCATGGAATGCATCGCCAGATTCTTGGGGGGCGCATGCTCGAAGCACGCACGCATGGGATGCCAGTCGTTGCCGATGAGTTGGCGTATCACCCGGACGATGACGCCCAGTGCCAATTCAACGCGTTGTCGCGTGGCCTCCCCGGTGCCGCTGTCGAGCAGGAGAACGCGAACCAGTACCGCATGGCGGCTTTCCTCCACGGACAGCGTGAGTGCGCTGTTCAACATGGCCAGGTAGCGCACGAGCAGATCCAGTGAGTCGCGCAAGGTTTCCTGATCGCGAATCAGCAGGCCGACAGGTCCCAGGTTGGACAGCAGGCGCGTGCTGGCCATGCACAGGCCGAAGCACTCGTTGCCGGACTGGCGGGCAGAGTTTCGCAGCAGCAGCCCGACCTTGCTGGCCGGGATCATGCAGTCGGGCTCTTCCACCACGGAGGGACTCAAGCCGACGTCCAGCAGCATGCGATCGGGGTTGAGCCCCGATGCTCTGGCCACTTGGTGGTAATTGGTCAAGCAGGCGGCGCGGACGAGAGAGATCATGGGACTACCGTGTCGGGTGGTACCGCCGGCCTTTACTCCGGCTTGTATTGAATCGATCGCAGCAGTTCGCCCTGTCGCTCGTAACTGGCGCGCAGGTCCTTCGCCAGTTCCTGTGGGGTCAGCGGCAGGCCCGCCTCCAGGCCCAGGGCCTCGATCTGCCCGCGTATCTTGGGCTGCTGAAGGTGTTGCAGGCTCAGCTCCCGCACCTTGTCCTGAATGGCCGGCGACAGGTCAGGGGTGGACCACAGACCCATCCAGCCCACTTCGGCCAACGCCGGGTACCCGAGTTCCTTGAAGGTGGGCACGTCGGGCAGGGCCGTGATGCGGGTGGGGAAGTTCACGGCAAAGGCCTTGATCTTGCCGGCCTTGAGCAAGGGGAGCGAGGTCGGCGGTGCATCGAACATCAGGGGGACATGCCCACCCATCACGTCTTGCAGGGCTGGTGGCGAGCCCTTGTAGCCAATGTGCTTCAGCTCGACATGGGCCAGCCGCGCCAATTGCACCCCAGCGGTGTGGCCGCGCATGCCGGTCGCGTAGGACGCGAAATCGGCCCCGCCCGGCCGAGACTTGATGTAGCCCACCAGATCCTTGAGGTTCGTGGGTGGCAGATCGGCATTGCCCACCAGGATCAGGCCCTGCCGGCTCACTTGCACCAGCGGCTTCAGGTCCGTGAACGGCTTGTAGCTGACCTTGTACGCCAGGGGCGTTTCCGTGACGATGCCGCCCTGAATCAGCAGCAGCGTGTGTCCGTCGTGCGGCGACTTCAGCAGATCGTTGACGGCGATCACGCCGGCGGCTCCCGGTTTGGCCTCGACAATCACCGGCTTGCCGAGGGACTGCGTCAGCCCCTCCGCGACGATGCGTGCCAGTGTGTCGGCCGTGCCTCCCGCGGGCCCGCCGACCACGATCCGCACAGCCTTGCTCGGCCAGTTCTGCGCTTGAACCGCAGGTGCCATGAGGGCTGCGGCGGCCAGCGCGGCGGCCAGTGCACACAGCCTGCGACGTGGCTGCAGTGGTCGGGCATTCTTCATCTTCATCTCCAGTTTCATTGTGCGGCCCATGGCGGGTGTGGGTTGCGTGGGTCTGCCAGGGGTCAGGCTGCTCAACGCGACTTGTGCAGATAACCCTGGTTACCACCATTGCGGTTGGGCGCAAAGCCATTGGCCGCCAGTGCTTCATCGGCTGTTTCGTAAAACACCCCGATCTTGCAGATCTCCCGTGCCTGTTTGGCCGTCGCGATGTCGCGGCCAAACTCTTCCGACATGCGTACCAGTTGCTCGATCTGCTTGACCGTGCTCTGCTTGGCCGTGCGGCGCTGGTTCCAGAGCACGTCTTCGGTACCACAGCGCACATGAAGACCCATCGCAATGCCCATCATGTTGACCGGCAGCACATTGCGCACATTGCTTTCCACGGTCACGACCGCGCCATCTGGAACACCACGCAGGAAGTTCCCCAGACTGTAGACATTGGGGGTGTCCATGCCTCCACCGATGGCGACCCAGTTCATGACCAGCGGGCCTTTGTAGAAACCGCGGCGGATCAGCCGCTCCACCGATTCGAAGCTGTTGGTGTTGTAGCACTGGAACGCGCTCTGGATGCCCTTGGCGCTCAGCCGACGCACATGCTCTTCCACCCAAAGCGGCGCGGCCGGGACGGTCATGTCCTTGAAGGTGTCGAACAGCTGCGGGTTCTCGCGCGAGGTGCCGATGATGTCGCCGTCTTCCATGTGATCGGTGATGTTCATCTGCGAGGTGTTCACGGTCACCGTGACTTGATCTGGCGTCGGCTCCAGGTCGGCCAGCATGTGGCGCGTGTCGTCGGAGAGCCATTTGGCGGCCGCCCCCTCGCCTTCGGGGGCAAAGGAGATGGAGCCACCCACCTGGATGATCATCTCGGGCACCGCCTTGCGCACGCCGGCGATCAGCTCGTTGAACTTTGACAGTCGCTTGCTGCCCTTGCCATCGAGCTCGCGCACATGCAGGTGCAGTACCGTGGCGCCGGCGTTGTAGCAGTCCACCGCCTTCTGGATCTGTTCCTCCATCGTGACGGGGATGTCCTCGGGGAAGTCGGATGGCTGCCAGCCCGGCGCGTAAGGCGCGGCGGTGATGATCAGAGGTTGCTGGTTTTCAGGAAAAAGATGTCCATCGAGAAAATTCATCTCGTGTCTCCAAACAATTGAAAAGAGGTGGGGTCGGGGGTCTTCAGAAAGGCTGGTCGCCCACGATGGCGGCACGCTCCATCTTCCGGGGCGCGGGCCAGTAGTCCATGACCGCATAGTGCTGAGTGCTTCGGTTGTCCCAGATCGCGACGCTGCCCGGCTGCCAGCTGAAGCGCACCTGGTACTCAGGGATGGAGGCCTGGCTCAAGAGATAGTTGAGCAAGTGGCTGGCCCCGGGCGATTTGTCGAGCCCGAAGCGCACGTTCTCGGGCGTGTGGAAGTTCACGAAGTGGGTTGTGAAACTGCACACGTTCAGCACCTTCTCGCCGGTTTCGGGGTGGGTGCGCACCACCGGGTGTTCGGCCGGCGGATTGTCGGCCGCGAGCTTGCGGCGGGCTTCAGGGCTCATCACGGCGCCGAAGGAGTGCTCGATGCTGCTTCTGGCGCGCAGTCCATCGATCTTGCGCTTGATCTCATCGGGCAGGTTCTTGTACGCCTCCACCATGTTCACCCAGATGGTGTCGCCCCCGATGGGCGGGCATTCGATGCAGCGCATCACGCAGCCCATGGCCGGAGTCTGGCGCCACAGGCCGTCAGAGTGGTAATTGTTCTCGTAGTTCTCGCGCTTGTCGCTGCGGTAGATCTGCACCAGCCCGGGATGGTCAGGATCACTGCCGGCCACCGGGTGGTCTTCCAGGTCGCCGAAGCGGCGGGCGAACGCCACGTGTTCGGCACGCGTGATGTCCTGGTTGCGCAGGAACAGAACCCGGTGCTTGAGCAAGGCGGCCTTGATCGTGGCGAACAGGTCGGCATCGCGGCCCGCTTCGCCAAGGTCGACGCCGCTGATCTCGGCGCCGATGGCCGGGGTTAATGGACGAACGTGCATGAGAGTCTCCTGAATGTGGTGAATGCGTCAGATGACGAAGATGGATGAGCCCGTGGTCTTGCGTGCTTCAAGATCGCCGTGCGCTTGCACGGCATCGTTCAGCGCGTAGCGCTGGTTGATTTCGATCCGGATGTGGCCGGCGGCGATATGACCAAATACTTCCGCGGCCAGTTCGGCCTTTTCAACAGGGTCGGCGATGTAGTCGGCCAACGCCGGACGCGTCAGGAAGAGCGAGCCTTTGCGCGCCAGAATGTGGGGGTTGAATGGCGGGACGGGGCCGCTGGCCGTGCCCACGCACACCATCAGGCCGCGCCGCTTGAGCGAGTCGAGCGATGCCTCGAAAGTCGCTTTGCCCACGCTATCGAACACCACGTTGACGCCCACCCCGTCGGTAAGTTCGCGCACCCGCTTGGCCACATCCTCGTGGCTGTAGTTGATGGTGTGATCGCAGCCATGGGCCCTGGCCAGCTCGGCTTTCGCCTCGGTGGAGGTGGTGCCGATGACGGTCAGCCCCAGCAGCTTGGCCCATTGGGAGACGATCAATCCCACGCCGCCCGCCGCCGCGTGCAGCAAGATCGTGTCACCAGCCTTGAATGGATGGATACGGCGCAGCAGGTAGGCAGAGGTCAGGCCGCGCATCGTCATGGCCGCCGCCGTCTCCAGGGGAATGCCATCCGGCAGCTTGATCAGCGGCGCCGCGTCGATCAGCCGTTCGGTGCTGTAGGCCCCCAGGGTGTTGGTGAAGCCGGTGTAGGTGACGCGGTCACCCACGGCTACTTGCATGACGCCTTCGCCCACTTCTTCGACGATGCCCGCAGCTTCCACGCCAATACCGCTCGGCAACGGAATGGGATAAGTGCCGTTGCGGAAATAGGTATCCGCGTAGTTCAGTCCCACGGCCACATGGCGCAGGCGAACCTGTCCCGGACCGGGGTGCCCGACCTCCACGGTTTCGCAGCGTAGAACCTCGGGCCCACCGATGTGATCGAATTTGATGGCTTTGGCCACAGTGTCTCCTTGGGATGGCTGGTGTCGAAATGGATGATGTGAATTTAGGGCTCCGGAGCCCGGACTGGCTTGCCATTTGGCGACAAGAACTTATCATCTGATGCCTATGGTTGATGAACATCAACACCCACTTCGGCTTTTCGGGGTTGGTTCGAGAGGTGGCGATATGAGCAAGAAGGTCGTGCAGCACAACACCGCGCTCAAGCGCGCGGCGGTGCTGGCTCATTACGAAGAAGTGGCCGGTAAACTGGGGCTCAACCCTCAGCCTTTGCTGCGAAAGGTGGGGCTGACGAGTCAAATGCTCTCGGTGCCCACGAACATGATTCCGATGGACAGCACGGTGGCCTTGCTGGATCTGACGTCACAGGCCAGTGGCTGCGATACGGTGGGCCTGATGATGGCCGAAGCCCGGACGCTCGCGGACTTCGGGCCGATCAGCCTGCTGCTGGTGCAGCAGCCGTCCATGCGCGCTGCGCTCTACACCGTTTCACAGTACCGCCACATCCTCAACGAGTCCTTGGGGCTGTATGTCGAGGATGCCGGAAAGACGACGCTCATTCATGAAGAAATCGTGACCGACTATCCGGGCAATTCCTGCCAGTCCAGCGACATGGCGGTGGGTGTGTTGATGGTGTTGTTTCGGGCCATGCTGGGATCGCAATGGCGACCCCAGTCGGTGCACTTCACCCATGAGGCACCGCAGGATCTTCAGATCCACAAGCGCCTCTTCAAGTGCCCCTTGCAATTCGAAAGCGATTTCAATGGAATGGTCTGCCTGAGTGCCGACCTGGACAAGCCCAATCTGCAGGCCGATGCCGCGATGGCCCAGTATGCGCAGTCCTTCATGGATGCCTTGCCGAAGCCGGGGCGAAGCTCCGTTGTGCAGGATGTTCGTCGCTCGGTGTATCTGTTGTTGCCCATGGGTCGAGCCAGCATAGACCAGGTGGCATCGGGCCTGGGCGTGAATGCGCGCACGCTGCAGCGACGGCTGGACGAAGCCGGCGTGAGCTTCAAGTCCATCCTCAATGACGTGCGTTGCGAATTGGCGCAGCGTTACATCGACAACACCTCCTATTCCATGAGTCGTGTGGCCGAGCTGTTGGGCTATTCCAATTTGAGTTCGTTCACGCGATGGTTCACTGCGCGGTTCCATCGTGCGCCGTCGCGCATGCGCAGCTGACGGCCTGCGCGGTCCATGGCAGGGGCGTTCAATGTGTCGCCAAGAGTCAAAGGCCAGTCGTGGTTAGATAAACGGCTTGGGCGTGTCTTGCGAATAATCGACGACTCAAGATAACCCCCCCCGATCCGCCGAGGAGCGACCCATGCAAGATTGGAAAACACGCGTGACGCTGCTGTGGCCTGGCGTGATGATGGCAGCCGTGGTGGGCATCGCAGCCACGTTCCTGTCGACCCAGTACGGCGCCCCCGTGATGCTGTTTGCCTTGCTGCTGGGCACGGCGATGAACTTCTTGTCGGAAGACGGACGTTGCAAGCCCGGCATCGAATTCACCGCCAGGCAGGTGCTGCGCTGGGGCGTGGCGTTGCTGGGCTTGAAGATCACGACCGCGCAAGTGCAGGCCATGGGGTGGCAGCCCGCGGTCATGGTCGTCATCGCCGTGGTCGGGACTATCGCCTTTGGCATCGTGATGGCGCGGCTGATGGGCTTCAAGCCGTTCTTTGGCTTGCTGTCCGGAGGCGCCGTGGGCATTTGCGGCGCCTCCGCAGCCATGGCCATATCGGCGGCCTTTCCCCATCATCCGCAAAGGGATCGGGCCACGCTGTTCACCGTCATCAGCGTCAGCACGCTCTCCACGGTGGCGATGGTGCTGTATCCCGTCGTGGTTCGTCTGCTGGGGCTGGACCCTCTGAACGCTGGTTTTTTTCTGGGGGGCACCATTCATGATGTGGCCCAGGTGGTCGGCGCCGGCTACAGCATGGGGCATGTGACGGGCGATGCCGCCACCGTGGTGAAGCTCATGCGGGTGGCCATGCTGGTACCGGTGATCGGTTTCGCGACCTGGATGACGCACCGAATGCATGCCCAGTCACTGGCATCGCCTGCCGACGCTGACAGCGCCAAGCTACCACGACCGCCCTTGCTGCCTGGCTTTGCGGTGGTTTTCGTGGCGTTGGTGGTGGTCAACAGCCTGCATGTGCTGCCCCGTTGGGCGGTGGACGGCGGCAACGATTTGTCGCGGGCATTCCTCGTGGGGGCCATGGCCTCGATCGGCATGAAGACGCACATCAAGGACATCCTGAGCGTGGGCTGGAAGCCGGTGGCTCTCGTCGTCATGGAAACCACGTTCCTCGCCGCGCTCTTCTTTGGATTGATGCGGCTGTTTGCGCTGCATGGCTGAACACGGACCGTTCTCCTGAATGACATGCAAGCCTGGCGCAACGAGAAGGCTCGATCGACTACAAGCCCGAATAAGTCCGACCCCACGCCAAAGGGTGCCCAGGGCTTGTCACATCAAGACAAGCCATTGGCATGAATGGACAAGTCAAATTTTTCATTTTTTGAAGAATGGCGATGTGAGCGAGGCCTGTGCCTCTGCGACCTCGAAAACCCCAACTAGATTTCAACAGGAGACAATCATGACCCCCACCTCCAAAGTGTGGGCACTGTCGGCGCTTGCCGCTGTGTGCCTGCAAGCCCAAGCCCAAGCCTACGACCAAGCCTACGAATTCAAGACCGACGAAGGACTGGAGGGCAAGATCAGCGGCGTGCTGACCTTCGGCACTCAGATCCGCGCCCATGATCCCAGCCCCGATGGCTATTCTTCTGTTGTGTCCCCGTTCGTGCCGGGCGTGCCGCGCGGTAACCTTGCTGGCCAGAACGGCGGACCGGACCTGAACTTTCGCAAGGGTGACCCCATTTCCACGGTGCTCAAGGGCGTGGTGGATGTCGACCTGAAAAAAGACAGGATGGGTCTGTTCATCCGTGGCAGGGCCTGGAAGGATCTGGCGCTGGGTGAGAACGACGTGGCCTACGGCAATTTCCCGAACGGGTTCATCCCGAACACACCCTTGAGCGACCGGGGATTCGCCAGCAGCGCGAAATTCAGCAATGCCGAAATCCGCGATATCTACTTGCACGGCTCCATCAACCTCGACAACGGCAAGACGCTGTCGGGTCGTTTGGGCCGCCAGGTGCTGAACTGGGGGGAATCGCGGTTGATCACCGGTGGTATCAACGCGGCGATCAACCCGGTGGACCTCTCCTCGTTGTTGCGCCCCGGGGCCCAGCCTTTTGAAGGCAAGCTGCCGCTGGGCATGCTCAGTGCCCGCCTGGCGGCCGATGCCGCCTGGAGCCTGGAAGGCTTTGCCGCCTTCGAACACCGTGGCAATGTCTATCCCGGCTGCGGTACCTACTTCGACGTGACCTCCTTCGTCGCCACGGGCTGCGACATGATCTCGTTTGCGGGCGCGTCGGAACAGCAGCGCCTGGCCACGAACCAGTATGTCCATCGCACGCCGGACATCAGCCCCGGCGGCATGAAGAGCCTGGGCGTGTCGTTTGGCTTCAAGGCAGCGCCGCTGGACACCGACATCAAGCTGTATGCGATCCATGGCCCCAGCGCGGCGCCCAGCTACCGGATGACGGTGAACAGCACCACCGCGAGCATCCCCAGCAACAGCAATTACGGACTGATCTACCCGGAGAACGTGTCGCTGTTCGGTGCCTCCTTCCACAAGCGGCTCAATGCGGAACTGCTCACCTACGGTGAACTGGCCTACCGCCCGAACCAGCCGCTCTCCTACAACGCTTCCGACCTGCTGGGCGCTTTCTTCGGCCGCAGTCCCAATTCCCTGCTGGCGCTGCGCAAAGGCATCACCAGCATCCCCGTCGGCGGCACCTTCGATGCCTACGAGCGCTTTGGCGTGGTGACGGGCAGCGTCGGCGTCAATAAAGTCTTCCAGAAGGTCCTGGGTGCGGACCGCGCGGCAGTGACCGCCGAAGTCGGCTTCAGCCACATCAACGGCCTGCCCAGCCCGGACCTGCTGCGCTTCGGTCGCGGCACGGCCTATGGCGCGGCCGCCTACGTGGGTGCCAACGGGTCCCTGACCGCCTGTACCGATACGGTGTCCGGCAAGACCTGCACTTCCGACGGCTACGTGACGCGCAACGCCTGGGGCCTGCGCCTGGTCGCCTCGGCCACTTACCCGAACGCCATCGCCGGCGCCACACTCACGCCCAGTGTGCTGGTGGCCAAGGACGTCAAGGGCTTTTCCAATGACGGCAGCTTCTCCGAAGGCCGCGCCCTGGTCCGTCCCGGCATCCGTGCGGAATGGGGCAGGAAGTACTTTGCCGAGTTTCAATACCACCGCTACAGCGGCGGGCGCTACAACCTGCTGGTTGATCGCGACTACTACGCCCTGATAGCAGGCTTGCATTTCTGATCGTCGGTGCCATCTCTTTGCTGGAGACAAGCATGCGCTCGTTGAAGACAAGCTCGCTCCTCGCCCGGCTGCTGGGCGCCGCCCTGCTGGGTTTGGCACTGCCCGCCGCACAGGCGTGGACGGACAAGCCCGTCAAGATGGTGGTGCCAGCCCCGCCGGGCGGCACCATGGACGTGATTGCCAGGCTGTTGAGTGAACAACTCGCCGCAGACATCGGCCAGCCCGTGATCGTGGACAACCGCCCGGGCGCAGGCGGTGGCATCGGCGTCCAGGCACTGCGCGCGGCGCCAGCCGATGGGCAAACCATCATGATCACGGCCAGCAATGTGTTGACCGAAATCCCCCACGTGATCAAGTCCGGCTTTGCCCCCCTCAGGGACATCAGGCCCGTGGGCGTGATTGCCCGTGGCCACCTGGTACTGGTGGCGGCACCCAACGTGCCCGCGAATAATTTCAAGGACTTCCTGGCCTATGCCCGCAGCCGCAAGGGGCAGCTCAGCTTCGCCTCCTACAGTGCGGGCACCGCGTCGCACTATGCGGGCATGATCCTGAACCAGAGAGCCGGTCTCGACCTGCAGCATGTGCCTTTCGCAGGTTCGCCGCCGGCACTGACCCAGGTGATGGGGGGACAGATTTTCGTGATGTTTGACGGCTACGTCACATCCCGCGCGATGATCAGCGCGGGCAAGCTGCAGGTCTACGGCGTTGCGGGCAAAAGCCGTCTGAGCGAGTTGCCAGAAGTCCCCACCTTGACGGAACTGGGTTATCCCGAACTGAACTTCTCGAACTGGCTGGGGGTGGTGGTGTCGTCCGCCGTACCCGTTGAAACTGTGGAAAAAATCCACAAAGCCGTGACCAAGGTGGCCGCCAACCCGAAGTTCCGTGGCCGGATGTTCGCCGTGGGCTTCGAGGCTGCGGAAGACCTGAATGTCGAGCAGCTGGCGCAATCCGTTAAAACCGAGTTCGAACGCAATGGCGCCATCGTCAAGCAGTTCAACATCCAGCTCAACCCGTAGTGGCCAACCTGGACGCCTGCCAAACAAATGGCACGGCTAAAGGGGGGAGCTCATGATGCCCGAGACTTTCTTGCCCGCGTCGTAGCCCTTGTGCCTGGCACTATCGGTGTTCTTCACGCACTGCGCGTCCACGATCAAGAGCGTCGGCGAGGCGCTGCGCCCCAGTTTCTCGCAGGCCAGGCCAACCTGGTTTTTTTAATGCCCGCTCCAAAACGCTGACTGCGTCCTGGTCGGGCTCGCTCCACTTGGCAAAGTACGCATGCACCGTGCGCCATTTGGGAAAGTCGCTGGGCAGCATTCTCCACTGGCATCCGCTTTTGAGCAGGTATAGCACCGCGCAGAACACGTCGTACAGGTCCACTGTCGTCGGCTTTGTCCTCTTGCGCACGCTTTGCAGCAGCGGCAGGATTTCTTCGAACTTCTCTCGGCTGATGTCGCTGGCGTATTTCTTTCTCACGCTCCATTTTCTGCTCTTCAGGAGATCGTGAACAGGCTCTGAGAGCCCGGCGCACTGGTCTGGAAGGCGATGAATTGGGTTCCCAGGCGCCGTGACGCCCAACCTCGAGCGTGCCAGGAACTGAAAGCCAGCCTGGCTCTGTGACGTGACGGTATGTAAGCGAGATTGACGCCCGCGCCGGCCGTCGGGTACATTGCTTGGCAGCTAGTGGCGATTTTTGACCCCACCCATCTAATATAAAAACCGGAAAAAATTCATGAACCCATTCAAACGTTCCATAGCTTCCTTCCTAATAGTCTGCATGACCGCCATCGGCATGCCCGTTTCGGCCCACGCCGGCATCGTGAGTACCGAGGAAGCGCTGTCCACCGAAGTCACTACGGCGAACCGCAGCAAGGTCGAGGCCTTCCTGGCGCGTGCCGATGTCAGTCAGGCCATGAAGGCCCAAGGCGTCAGCAGCCAGGCCGCAGCGGACCGTGTCAAGGCCATGTCCGACGTGGAAGTGGCCCAACTGGCCGGTCGCGTCGACCAAGCACCGGCCGGCGGCGATGTCTTGGGCATCCTGTTCTCCATTTTCGTCATCCTGCTGGTGACCGACATCATGGGCCTGACCAAGGTGTTTCCGTTCACGCGCTCGATTCGATGAGCTGGCAACGGCCCTGCTGGATGACCCCCGCTCTGGCGGGGGTTTTTCTTTGTGTGGTGCTGTTGCTGGGCGGCTGCGCGACGCCCCAGGCGGGTCGATTGGAGCAGGACTGGCCCAAGGACCTGCCGACCCACACCGAACTCACCGCGGTGCCATTTTTTCCGCAGGAAGACTACGAGTGCGGGCCCGCTGCGTTGGCGATGGCGGCCCATGTCGCGGGCGTCAAGGTGCTGCCCGAGAAGTGGGTCGACCAGGTCTACCTGCCGGGCCGCAAGGGCGCGCTGCAGCTTGAGATGCTGGCTGCCAGCCGCCGCCACGGGCTGTTGGCGTACGCCTTGGCGCCCAAGCTCCAGGCCGTGCTGCGCGAAGTGGCCGCCGGCAACCCGGTCGTCGTGTTCCAGAACCTGTCGCTGCCGGTTTACCCGGTCTGGCACTATGCCGTGGTGATCGGGTTCGACCGCAATGCCAACACCCTGGTGCTGCATTCGGGCCGCACCGAACGGCTGAAAATGTCGCTGTTCACCTTCGAGCGGACTTGGGCGCGTGGCCAGTACTGGTCCATGGTCGCTCTGCCGCCCACGCGGTTGCCGGCCACGGCCGAACCGCAGGCCTACGCGGCTTCCGTGGCGGCGCTGGAGCGGGTTGATCCACGCGCGGCCCAAGCCGCCTATGCCACGGCCCTGCAGGCCTGGCCCAAGCTGCGCGCGGCCATGCTCGGCGCCGGCAATACCGCGTATGCACTGAATGAACTTGACAGCGCCACACGAGCCTACCAAGCGGCTACCGCTGCTTACCCCGACTTTGCCGATGCCTGGAACAACCTGGCTCAAGTCCTCCTGGATCAGGGCAAGATCGCCGACGCGGCCGCTGCTGTCGAGCATGCGGTCACACTGGGTGGCCTACGGTTGCCACACTACCTCGAACTGCAGCAAAAAATAGGCCTATTGGCCCGAAGGCTCAGTGGATCAGCAACCCGTTGATCCGCGCATAGTGGAGCGTCTGGGTTCGGCTGTTCACACCCAGGCGTTTGAACAGCCGCCACAGGTGGACTTTGACCGTGTGTTCGCTGATGCCGAGTTTTTCGGCGATTTCGCGGTTGCTCAGGCCCTGGTCGAGCATGAGGATCAACTGCTTTTGCCGTTTCGATAGCTTGGTGCTGCCGCTTTCGGCTTCGTCCTGTTCGCTGTCGTCGGCCAGCAGGGTTTTCAAGGCCGAGGTGATCTCGTTGGCCCCTGCGGATTTTTCGATGTAGATGTCGGCGCCGGCTTCGATGCACTGCTCTTCATAGTCCGAGGCGGGCGAGGATGAAATCACGGCCAGCGGGATGAGGGGGAAGCGGCTCTTGATTTCCTTGACGCCCGACACGCCCAGGGTGTCAGGCAGTTTCAGGTCGAGGCAGAACAACTCCGGTTTGCCGTGGCTCCGGGTGGCTGAATCAAGCTGGCCCAGCTGGGACAGCTCAACCACGTCCGCGCCCGCACGCAACCGGCGAAGCAGCATGACCATGGCTTCCCGCATCAACGGATGATCGTCAATCACATAAAGGCTCATCGCAGGGCCCTTTCATACAGAAGTAAGCATATCCTGCTTGGGGAAGGGTTCAAGGGTTTTTTGTGCCCAAAATCAAAAGTGGGCAACTTTCCCCCTGATTCCAGGCCAGCAAGGCGTCGGATCAGGCCTCGGCGGCGTTTTTCAAGGCTTGCAGGGCCGCTTCGATGTCGGCTCTTCCCACATCTGGAACGGGCCGGAGTTGGTCGGCCAGGCCATCCAGTGCGCCTTTGCCCTCGCCTTGGAGCCGAGCGATGGCTTGCCCGGCATCGCGCGGCGAGGCAAAACCGGCGCTTTGCAGCAGCAGATGGCCCTTGGCGTCCACCAGCTTGAAATAGAACTGGCCATCTTTTTCGCGGTATTGCTTGAAGCTGGGCAGGGCCGCCTTGATCGCAGGCCGCGCTGCACCGGCGGCTGCCGCTTGCGCGCCCAGGCCACGCAGGCCCACGGCCTGGCGCAGTTCGGCCATGAACGGGGTGGCCAGCTGGCGTGCCTTGGCTGCGCCAGCCAGCAGGGTGGCCTCCATGCGGGCCGGATCGGCCATCAGTGCTTCGTAGCGCTCGCGCATGGGCGCTACTTCGCGGTCGATCCGTTCGAACAGGCGCTCCTTGGCGTCGCCCCAGGCGATGCCTTCGGCGTAGGCGCTGCGCAGTGCTTCCGTTTCCTCGGCGGAGGCGAAGGCCTGGTAGATCTGGAACAGGGCCGACCCCTCGGTGTCCTTGGGCTCGCCGGGCGCGCGCGAGTCGGTCACGATGCCGGCAATCAGCTTGCGCAGCTGCTCGCGGGGCGCGAACAGCGGGATCGTGTTGTCGTAGCTCTTGCTCATCTTGCGGCCGTCCAGGCCGGGCAGCGTGGCGACAGATTCCTCGATGGCCGCCTCGGGCATCGCGAAATGCTCGCCGTAGAGGTGGTTGAAGCTCTGCGCCATGTCGCGCGCCATCTCGATGTGCTGGATCTGGTCGCGGCCGACCGGGATCCTGTGCGACTTGAACATGAGGATGTCCGCCGCCATGAGCACCGGGTACATGAACAGGCCGGCCGTCACGTCGGTGTCGGGTTCCGTGCCCGCCGCGGTGTTTTTGTCCACCGCGGCCTTGTAGGCGTGGGCGCGGTTGAGCAGGCCCTTGCCGGTGACGCAGGCGAGCAGCCAGGTGAGTTCCGGAATCTCGGGGATGTCGGACTGGCGGTAGAAGAACACGCGTTCCGGGTCCAGCCCGGCTGCCAGCCAGCTGGCGGCGATCTCCAGCGTGGAGCGCTGGATGCGGGCCGGCTCGTCGCACTTGATCAGCGCGTGGTAGTCGGCCAGGAAGTAAAAACTGTCGGTGCCGGCATTGCGGCTCGCGGCGACGGCGGGCCGGATCGCGCCGACGTAGTTGCCCAGGTGGGGGGTGCCGGTGGTGGTGATGCCGGTGAGGACGCGCAAGGGGTTCATGCAGGTGACTTGATTTTCAGCGGATCAGGAAAGACAGGGGCGTGAGCAGGAGTTCCAGCAGGCCGTAGGTCAGCGCCATGACGGGCTGCATCCACAGTTTGCTGACCACGCCGGCAATGACCAGCGCCATGACGATGAAGAAGCCCCAGGGCTCGACGCGCGACACCAGCATCGCCTGCCGCCAGGGCAGCAGTCCGACCAGGATGCGCCCACCGTCCAGCGGCGGCAGCGGGAACAGGTTGAAGGCGAACATCACCACGTTGACGAGCATGCCGGCGCGGCACATTTCGATGAAAAAGCGCTCGGTCAGGCCCGTGCCCGCCAGCAGGTACAGCCCCACACCCCACAGCAGCGCCTGCGCCAGGTTGGCGCCCGGTCCGGCCAGCGCGACCCAGACCATGTGGCGCTTGGGGTTGCGCAGGTTGCTGAAATTCACCGGCACCGGCTTGGCGTAGCCGAACAAAAACGCGCCGCTGGTTGCGAAATACAGCAGCAGCGGCATCAGGATGGTGCCCATCGGGTCGATGTGCTTGAGGGGGTTGAGCGTGATGCGCCCCATCATCGCGGCGGTGTTGTCACCGAAGTGGCGCGCCGCGTAGCCGTGGGCGGCTTCGTGCACCGTGATGGCGAACAGCACGGGCAGGGCGTAGATCAGGACGGTCTGGATCAGGTGGGAAAAGTTCACGGTCGGATTGTCTCAGACGGGCCGGGCGTCACAGGCCCAGCGTGGCGGGGTCGCCCCGGCCCAGGCGCACCAGCACCGGGTCGCCCCCGGTCAGGTCGATCACGGTGGTGGGCTCGGACGGGCAGGCACCGGCATCCACCACCGCGGCCAGCTCGCGCTCGAAGCGTTCGCGGATGGCCTCGGCGTCGTTGAGCGGATCGCTCTCGCCCGGGGGAATCAGCGTGGTAGCCAGCAGCGGCGCGCCGTGCAGCGCGAGCAGCTCCTGCAGCGCCCTGTGCCCGGGCACGCGCAGGCCGATGGTCTTGCGCTGGGGGTGGCTGACGCGGCGCGGTACTTCCTTGGTGGCTTCGAGGATGAAGGTGTACGCGCCCGGCGTGGCCTGCTTGACCAGCCGGAACTGCCGGTTGTCCACCTTGGCGTAGTTGGCGAGTTCGCTGAGGTCGCGGCAGAGCAGGGTGAGGTGGTGCTTGTCGTCCACGCCCCGGATGCGGCGCAACTGGTCGGCGGCCGTCTTGTCGTCCAGGTGGCAGGCGAGGGCGTAGCTGGAGTCGGTGGGCACGGCCACGATGCCGCCGCGCTCCAGCAAGGCCACGGCCTGTTTGAGCAGCCGGATCTGCGGGTTTTCGGGGTGAACGCTGAAGTACTGAGCCATGCGCTGAGTTTAAGACTCGGCGGGCAACACCCGCACCCGCCCCTCGCGCACCGTGAGCCAGGCGCCAGCGGCGCCGCAGAGGGCGATCAGGAGCATGCCCAGCATGGACCAGCCATCCGGCACGTGGGAGAACACCAGCCAGCCGCCGAACATCGCAAAGCCGATCTGCGTGTAGATGAAAGGGGTGAGCGTGGCCGCGGGCGCCCGCGCGTAGGCCAGGATCAGCAGGAAATGCCCCACCGTGCCGGCCGCGCCCATCAACACCATGCCGGCCCAAAGCGGCCAGGTCGTGGGTGGCCCCCAGACAAACGGCAGGGCCAGTGACGCCAGCAGCGCGCCGACCCAGCCGGTGTAAAGCTGCATGGTGACCGGGTCTTCCGTGCGGGCGAGTTTGCTGGTCAGGATCTGAAACCATGCCTGGCAGGCGACCAGACCCAAAGGCAGCAGCAGCGTCCAGTCAAACCCCTCGCCGCCGGGGCGGATGATGACCAGCGTGCCGGCAAAGCCGCCGACCACCAGCAGCCAGCGTAGCGGGGTGACGCGTTCACCGAGCGACGTGGCCGCCAGCAGCGTGATGACCAGCGGCGTGATCATGATGACGGCGGTGAACTCGCCGACCGGCATGTATTTGAGACTGAAGAACGCCAATCCGCTGCAAAGCAGCAGCAACACGCCGCGCAGGCACTGGAATTTGGGATGCGCCGTGCGCAGGACCTTCAGTCCGCGCGACGGCAGCACCACGGCCGCGGTTACCACGGCCTGGAACGCAT
>JAHFQI010000201.1 GCA_023259355.1 Comamonadaceae bacterium | reverse complement strand
AGGCGTACAGGCTGCCGGCCAACCCGGCCAGGCCGGCGCTGATCACGAACGCATAAACCTTGTAGCGGTAGACCGAGACGCCCATGCAGTCCGACGCGACCGGGCTGCCGCGCAAGGCTTCGAAGGCGCGGCCCAGCTGCGAGCGCAGCACGCGATGCACCACCACCAGTGACAGCGCCAGCATGGCGCAAACCACCCAGTAATAGTCGCGTTCGTCCAGCTTGAAGCCCGCGACCGTGGGCTTGGGAATCTTCAAGCCCATGGGGCCTTCGGTCAGGAAGGTCATCTCGTTGATCAGGATCTGGATGATGGTGCCAAAAGCCAGCGTCACCATGGCCAGGTAGGGCCCGCTGACGCGCAAGGCCGGCAGCGCCAGGACCGCGCCAAAAAGGGCGGTCACGGCAATGCTGGCCGGCAGGATGAGCCAGAAGGGCGCGCCCACCTTGATGAACAGCACCCCCGCGGTGTAGGCGCCGATGCCGAACAGGCCCGAGTGGCCCAGCGACACTTGGCCGGTGTAGCCCACCACGATGTCCAGGCCGTACAGCAGGATCGCGTAGATCATGATGGTTTCGACCAGGTGGATGTAATAGGGGTTGTGCGTGAACAGCGGAACCAGCGCCAGCAGGACCAGGCCCAGCACGGCGGAAATCAGGTGTTTGCGATTCATGTTGTCAGACCTTCTTGATCGCTGACTTGCCAAACAGGCCGGCGGGCTTCACGGCGAGGACCAGCAGCAGCAGCACCAGGCCCGGAACGTCCTTGTAGCCGGTGGAGATGTAGTAGCCCGTGGCGGTTTCAGCCACGCCGAGGATGATGCCGCCGACGATGATGCCCATGCCACTGGTCAAGCCCCCAATGATGGCCACGGCAAAGGCCTTGAGGCCCAGCACCGCGCCCATGGTGGCGCCGGTCAGCGTCAGCGGTGCGATCAGCACGCCGGCAAAGGCGGCCGTCAACGACGACAGCGCATAGGAGAACGTGATGACCAGCCCGGTGTTGATGCCCATCAGCTTGGCGGCATCGCGGTCGTTGAACGTGGCCACCACGGCCTTGCCATAAATGGTCTTGCGGTTGAAGAATTCGACCGCCAGCATCATCAGCACCGCGCCCACGATCACCAGGATCTCCATGGGCAGCACGTTGGCGCCGAAAATTTTCAGGGGCGATTCGGGCAGGGGGGAAGGAAACTTCAGGTCGTCGCGGCCCCAGATGTTCTCCGCCACGTTCTTGAAGATGATGCCCAGCGCGATCGTGGACATGATCCAGCCAAACTCGCTCTTGATCTTGATGGCGGGGCGCACACCGATGCGCTCCACCAGCGCGCCCTGCGCGATGCCGAACAGGCAGACCAGGGGAATCATCAGCCAGTAGTTCAACCCCAGGCGGTCCACCAGCGTCAGTCCCACCAGGGCGCCCAGCATCAGGGCGTCGCCCTGGCCGAAGTTCAGGGTGTCGGAGGTGGCAAAGGTCAGCTGGTAGCCGAACGCAATCACCGCGTAGATCATGCCCAGCGCGATGCCGCTGTAAACAAGTTGCAGCAGAATTTCCATAGAAACGCTCCAGAGATGGGAGAGGCCCAGGACAACAAAAAAGCACCGCACCGGCCTGCGCCGGTGCGGTGCCTGATGCGCCTGTTTACTTCTTGGCGGGGGCTGCAGCCTTCTTGGCTTCCTTCAGGCGAAGGTCAGACCCTTTTTTGCGGTCGTCCTCGTAAGCGTAGACCACGCGGCCGCCCTTGACTTCGCCAAACACCGGGATGTTGGCCGTGATGGCGTCATGGTCGTCATGGGTGAAGGGCTTGTCATAGACGGTGACGACGCCTTCCACCCTGGTTTGCAGATTTTCCAGCGCTTCCCGCACCTTGGGGCCCTCGGTGGTACCGGCCTGCTTGATCGCGGCGGCGAGCAGGTAAACCGAGTCATAACCCTGGGCGGCCGACACCGGCGAATCGATGCGGTTGTTCTTGGGCTTGAAGGTCTTGAGGTACGCGTCGATGAACGCCTTGCGCTTGACGGTGTTGGGTTCCTGGATGAAGGTCTGCGGCATGCGCGCGCCCTCGCCGCCGGGGCCGGCGTTGTCGATAAAGTTGGCCATCGAGAGCGTCCAGCTGCCGATCATGGGGACTTTCCAGCCCAGCTTGGTCATGCCGTTGGCGATTTGCGCCAGCTCCGGGCCAATGGCGTAGGTCAGGATCGCCTCGGCGCCAGCCTCCTTGGCCTTGAGCAGCTGGGCGGTCATGTCCACGTCCTTGATGTTGAACTTCTCGACCGCCACAGGCTTGACGCCCTTGGTGCCGAGGGCTCGCTCCAGATCCTCACGCCCCAGCTGGCCGTAGTTCGTGGAATCGGCCAGGATGGCGACCTTCTTGAAACCGCGGCGGGCGATGGCTTCCTCCACGATCATCGGTGCCTGAATGCTGTCGTGCGCCGCGTTGCGGAAGATGTAGTTGTCAGTGAACTCCGGCCCCTTGAACTGCTGGGTGACCACCGAGCCGGTGGCCACGTTGTTCATCACCGGGATCTTGGCTTCCTGGTAGAAGCGCTGGGAGGCCAGCGCAACACCCGTGTTGATGAAGCCCAGCGTGGCGGCGACTTTTTCCTTGCTGATCAACTCCTGGGCAATCTGCACGCCGCGCTCGTTCTTGGCTTCGTCATCGCGTTCCACGAGCTGGAGCTTGCGGCCCAGCACACCGCCGGCTTTGTTGATCTCTTCGGTAGCCAGACGCACGCCGTCGCGCATGCTGACCCCCATGGAAGACGACCCACCGGTGAAGGGGCCGCTGACACCGATCTTGATCGCTTCAGCTGCCAGGGTCAGACCGGCAGAAAACATGAGCGCAGAAAAAACAGTCAATTTGAAAGAACGAATCACGGTACTTGTCTCCAACGTTGTAAACCATCAAAACCCGATTGCCAGGCCAACAGCCATCGCTGACTGAGTTGGCATGCTAACCAATTTTGATTCCAGATGCTGATCGTGCCGCAGATCCCCCTGATCCGGCCTGAAATTTTCAGCAGCCAAAATACAAAAAAATTCAAAAACGTCAGGGAAAACCCCATGATTTCAGCCAAATGGGTGTCCACACGGGCAGCGCGGGCCATGCCACGCCGATCACGGCCGCCGTCAAAGCGCAAGTCCGGCCGGCGCCCATCCCGCGCACACCAGGCCGCAACACACCGCCTTGCCGCCGGACGTCAGTGACACGAAAGCCATGAGCGGTTAATATTGACGTTTACGTAAACGTCAATCAATTGAAGGAGACCTTCATGCCCTCTGCCGCCGGTGCAAGCACGGCCCTGTTGGCGGCCTGGCAACCGCCGGTTGACGGGCACGGAAAGCCGTTTTCGCTGGACGGACTGAAAGCATCGGCAAAGCCGTTTTCAGAGGGCGGCAAGGCCGATGGCAAGGTCGCCGTGGAAGCCCTGGCCGTCGAACTCGACACCCTGCAGGATTTGTTCTACGCCGACCGGCGCCGCAAGCTGCTGGTCGTACTTCAAGGCACGGACACCTCGGGCAAGGACGGCACACTCCGCGGCGTGTTCGGCCGCATGAGCCCCCTGGGCGTGCACACCGTGGGCTGGAAAGCGCCGACCGAGCCCGAGTTGGCGCACGACTTTCTCTGGCGCCTCCACTCGCAGATGCCTGCCGCCGGCGAAGTCATGATCTTCAACCGCAGCCACTACGAAGACGTGCTGGTGCCCGTCGTCAACGGCTGGATCACGCCCGAGCAGACGCGCCAGCGCTTTGCCCACATCAATGACTTCGAACGCATGCTGGCCGAGACCGGCACCGTGATCCTCAAGTTCATGCTGCACATCAGCTTCGAGGAGCAGGGCAAGCGCCTGCAGGAGCGCGTGGACGACCCCACCAAACACTGGAAGTTCAGCATGGGCGACCTGGACGCGCGCAAACAGTGGCCGCAATACCAGAAGGCCTACGAGGCGCTGCTGGGCGCCACCAGCACGCCCTGGGCACCCTGGACCGTGGTGCCGTCCGACTCCAAGACCCACCGCAACCTGATGATCGCCACCATCGTGCGCGACACCCTGAAGGCGCTGGGCCTGCGCTACCCACCCAGCGACCCGGCCCTCAAGGGCCTGAAGATCGAATAGCCCATTTCACACCCACAACATCCGAGACGAAAGCTCCGCCATGACCGACCTGTCCGCCGAATTCAAGGCCCTGGCCAACTACCGCCCCACGCACAAGGTGCGCTTTGTCACGGCCGCCAGCCTGTTCGACGGGCACGACGCGGCGATCAACATCATGCGGCGCATCCTGCAGGGCATGGGCGCCGAGGTGATTCACCTGGGCCACAACCGCTCGGTCGACGAGGTCGTCACGGCCGCGCTCCAGGAAGACGTGCAGGGCATCGCCATCAGCTCCTACCAGGGCGGGCACGTCGAGTATTTCAAGTACATGGTGGACCTGCTAAAAGCACGCGGCGGCGCACACATCCAGGTCTTCGGCGGCGGCGGCGGCGTGATCGTGCCGCCCGAAATCCGCGAGCTGCAGGCTTACGGCGTGAGCCGCATCTACAGCCCCGAGGACGGCCAGCGCATGGGCCTGGCCGGCATGATCGGCGAGATGGTGATGCGCTGCGACCAGGACATCACAGCCTATGCGCCCACCGACCTGGCGGCGATCCAGGGGCATGGCGAAATGGCCTGGCGCGCGCTGGCACAGCTCATCACGGCGCTGGAAAACGAAAAGGCCGACGACAAGCTCATGGCCGCGGTGAAAAAATCGGCCGCCGCCCGCAAAGTGCCGGTGCTCGGCATCACCGGCACCGGCGGCGCGGGCAAGTCGTCCCTCACCGACGAGCTGATCCGCCGCCTGCGCCTGGACCAGAACGACAGCCTGCGCGTGGCCGTGATCTCGATCGACCCGTCACGCCGCAAGAGCGGCGGCGCGCTGCTCGGCGACCGCATCCGCATGAACGCGATCGGACCGTGGCAGCAAGGTTCTCGCGTGTTCATGCGCAGCCTGGCCACGCGCGACTTCGGCAGCGAAATCAGCAAGGCGCTGCCCGACGTGGTCGCCGCCTGCAAGGCCGCCGGCTTCGACCTGATCGTGGTGGAGACCTCGGGCATTGGCCAGGGCGACGCGGCCATCGTGCCGCATGTCGATGTGCCGATGTACGTGATGACGCCCGAGTTCGGCGCCGCCAGCCAGCTCGAAAAAATCGACATGCTGGACTTCGCCGAGTTCGTCGCGATCAACAAGTTCGACCGCAAGGGCGCGTCGGACGCCTTGCGCGACGTGGCCAAGCAGGTGCAGCGCAACAAGGAAGCCTGGACCACGCCGGCCGAGCAGATGCCGGTGTTCGGCACCATGGCCGCGCGCTTCAATGACGACGGCGTCACCGCGCTGTACCAGGCGCTGAAGCCGCGGCTGGCCGAGCTGGGGCTCAAGCTGACCGAGGCGGGCGTGTCGCCGGGCGCCGAAGGTGGCCTTCTGCCCCATGTCAACGTGCGCCACAGCACCAACCAGACCCCCGTCGTGCCGGCGGCGCGCGCCCGCTACCTCGCCGAAATCAGCGACACCGTGCGCGGCTACAAGAAGAAAGCCCGCGCCCAGGCCCGGCTGGCCCGCGAAATCCAGCAGCTGCGCGCCGCCGCGGCCATGCTCGAAGCCGGCAAGCCCGACCGCGCTCCCGCCGCCGAGGCCGCCATCGACCTGGCGCGCCAGCGCGAGGAAACGCAGGACACGTCCGCACGCAAGCTGCTGGCCCAGTGGCCCGAGATGCAGAAGGCTTACGCCGGCGACGAGTACGTGGTGAAGATCCGCGACAAGGAAATCCGCACCGCGCTCACCACCCAGTCATTGAGCGGCACCACCATCCGCAAGGTGGCCCTGCCGCAATACGAGGACCATGGCGAAGTGCTCAAGTGGCTGATGCTCGACAACGTGCCGGGCAGCTACCCCTACACCGCCGGCACCTTCGCCTTCAAGCGGGAGAACGAGGACCCGACGCGCATGTTCGCCGGCGAAGGCGACCCGTTCCGCACCAACCGCCGCTTCAAACTGCTCTCCGCCGGCATGGACGCCAAGCGCCTCTCGACCGCTTTCGACTCGGTCACG
>JAHFQI010000038.1 GCA_023259355.1 Comamonadaceae bacterium | reverse complement strand
GATATGAGCGGCTGGTCCGGCGACGCGCGTCAGGCGAGCCCTTGGCGTACATCACCGGGTTCAAGGAGTTTTTCGGCCTGCCGCTGCACGTGGACGCCCGTGTGCTCGACCCCCGACCTGACACCGAAACACTGGTGGAATGGGCACTGGAAGTGTTGGAGACCCGTCGGACAGCGCCTGCCCACCCCTCTGCGCAAGCGCCAGACCTGTCCGTCCTCGACCTGGGCACCGGCAGCGGCGCCATCGCGCTGGCACTCAAGCACGCCCGGCCGGAGGCCCGCGTGACGGCCGTGGATGCCAGCCCGGAGGCCCTGGCCGTGGCCCAGGCCAATGCCGGGCACCTGCAGTTGCCGGTGCGGTTCATCCAGGGTTCGTGGTTTGAGCGCGTGGACGGCCGCTACGATGTCATCGTCTCCAATCCACCCTACATTGCCATGGACGACGCGCATCTGGCGGCCCTGGCGCACGAACCCCTGCAGGCCCTGGCCAGCGGCCCCGACGGCCTCGATGACATTCGCCGGATCATTGCCGGCGCCCCGCCCCATCTGAGGCCGGAGGGCTGGCTGCTGCTGGAGCATGGCTGGAACCAGGCCGAAGCCGTGCGCACCCTGCTGGTGCAGGCCGGCTTTGACCAGGTCCACAGCCGCCGGGATCTGGCGGGCATCGAACGCTGCAGCGGGGGACGGTGGCCCGCCGGGCCAGACGCATGAGGGACCCCCTGCACGGAAACCCTTGTCGATTCCGGCCCAAGTCCAGGCTGCCCCGACATGCCGAGGCACAAGGTGAAATAATCCCCCCATTGTTTTCCAAGGAGCAGTGAGATGAGCGACACCCAACAACGCATCGACGATCTGGTGAAATCCAGCGATGTGGTGCTTTTCATGAAGGGCAGCGCCAGCTTCCCGATGTGCGGTTTTTCCGGCCGCGCGATCCAGATCCTCAAGGCCTGCGGCGTCGATCCCAAAGCGGTGAAAACCGTGAACGTGCTGGATGACGACGCGATTCGCCAGGGCATCAAGGAATACAGCAACTGGCCGACGATTCCTCAGCTCTACGTCAAGGGCGAGTTTATCGGCGGCTCCGACATCATGATGGAGATGTACGAGTCGGGCGAGTTGCTGCAGGTGCTCGGCACCGCGAGTTGATCCAGCCTGCCGGCGCCCCTGGCGGGCCGCCGGACACGGTCCACAGCCACCCACGGTGGCTGTTTTTGTTTGCGTCGCCGCCACACTCCTTGTCCCCTCCAACCTTGATGCCTTTGAGACCGGGCACGTCTTGTGCTTGAATGAAAGTGTCTGGACTCTCAGGAGTGTTTCATGGCCTCGCGTGACCTGGTTCCTGTTTCTTCCTCTTTCCACTTGCCGGTGGCGCAGATGCGCCGGGTCTTTCACCCGGGCGACGTGGAACGCAAACTGGCCAAGCTGCCCGAGCGCGAGTATGAGAATCTGCGCAACACCTACCAGCGCATGATCGAACGCGGCCCGCAGCGCTTCCAGGTCAAGCCTTCGGGTGTGCCGGACATGGCCGCACTCTACGACACACTGCCCAATTTCACCGAGGTGCTGGACGACGTGAAACGCCATGTGGCCCTGGCGCAGGACAGCCGCGATGGACTGGAAGTCACGCCCATGCTGCTGCTCGGGCCGCCCGGCATTGGCAAGACCCACTTCGCCAAGCAGCTTGCGGACCTGCTGGGCACCGGCATGAGCCTGGTGCCCATGAGTTCCATGACCGCCGGCTGGCTGCTGTCAGGCTCTTCGTCGCAATGGAAAGGCGCCAAGCCCGGCAAGGTGTTCGAGGCGCTGGTGGACGGCGAGTACGCCAACCCGGTGATCGTGGTGGACGAAATCGACAAGGCCAGCGCTGACGCGCAATACGACCCGCTGGGAGCGCTGTACAGCCTGCTGGAGCACGACACCGCGCAGAATTTCACCGACGAATTCGCCGAAGTGGCGATTGACGCCAGCCAGGTCATCTGGATCACCACCGCCAATGACGAGCGCTCGATCCCCGATCCCATCCTGAATCGCATGAACGTGTTCCAGGTGGATGCCCCCTCCCCCGAGCAGGCGCGTGCCATTGCGCGCAATCTCTACCAGGGTATCCGCGCCGCGCACGACTGGGGACAGCACTTCAGCGAGGCGCCGCTGGAGGACGTGCTGGACCTGCTGGCACAAATGCCGCCGCGCGAGATGCGCCGCGCACTGATGACCGGATTTGGCAATGCGCGCCTGGCCGGGCATGACGAGGTGCAGATGGCCGACCTGCCGCGCGCCAGTGCCGGCAAGTCCCGGATTGGGTTTGTGCAGTAGGGGGCCGTCGGCAGCGCCCCTGCGTACCCACGGTGCGAACTCACGCGCTGGCGTGCAGCCAGTTTCTCTGTGCGGCGAACACCGCATCGGGATACGGCGCCTTGCCGCGTGAACCGTTGTAGCGGCCCAGCGCCAGAAACAGGTCACCGCGCTCGCGGTCCAGGTAGTGGCGCAAAATGACACAGCCGAAGCGCAGGTTGGTCTGCATGTGAAACAGCCGCGACGCATCGCCATCGCCGATCACGCGCGTCCAGAACGGCATGACCTGCATGTAGCCACGGGCACCGACCGGGCTCACCGCGTACTTGCGGAATCCGCTTTCCACTTCGACCAGGCCGAGCACCAGCGACACATCCAGGCCCGCGCGCCGGCTTTCGTACCAGACGGTTTGCAGGAATTCCTTGCGGGTGTCGTAGTCAGGCTTGCGGCGGCGCAGGCGAAAAATCATCGTGCCCAGCCACCGCAGGTACTTCAGGCGCGATTCGGTGTCGGCGAACTCCGGGACAGGCGGCGCATGGTTGGCTATCGCGGCGCTGAGCGCGGAGCGCACCGCATCGACCAGCGGCTCTTCAATCTGGCCGCCGGCCCAGGAAGACCTCGGGATAAACAGCGACAGCAGCCCGACGGGTGCTGCCGCCAAGCAAATCCGGCGTGAAACGCCCTGTAGAACGGGAGGAAAAGGGCCGTCCGCCCCGCCCCCCTCAAGTCCAGGCAGCGCTTGCCGCGTCACTGCCCTGCAGCGGCCGCAGAACCCAGCCGGGCGGTCACAAAAGCAAACACCTCCGCGGCAGGCACCTTGGTGGCGGCGGTGTCGCGACGGTGCTGGTATTCCAGCTGGCCCTCCTTGAGGCCGCGGTCGGAGATCACCACGCGGTGCGGCACACCGATCAGTTCCCAATCGGCGAACATGGCACCGGGACGCTCACCCCGGTCGTCCAGCAGCACGTCCACGCCGCTGTCGCGCAACTGGTCATGCAGCCTCTCGGCGGCGGCCTTCACGTCCGCGCTGCGGTCCATGCCGATGGGGCAGATCACCACCGTGAACGGTGCGATGGCGTCCGGCCAGATGATGCCCCGGTCATCGTGGTTCTGTTCGATGGCGGCGGCGGGCAGGCGGGTGATGCCGATGCCATAACAACCCATCTCGAAAAGTGCGGGCTTGCCGTCTTCACCCAGGAAGGTCGCATTCATCGCCTGGCTGTATTTGGTGCCGAGATAGAAAACATGGCCGACTTCGATGCCGCGTTCGATGGCCAAAATCCCCCGGCCGTCGGGCGAGGCATCGCCTTCGACCACGTTGCGCAGGTCGGCCACCAGGTCGGGCTCGGGCAGATCACGGCCCCAGTTCACGCCGGTGATGTGGAAATCGACCTCGTTGGCGCCGCAGATCCAGTCGGCCATGACGGCCACCTCGCGGTCGGCAACGATGCTCACCGGCTTCTTGAGCCCGATCGGGCCCAGGTAGCCGGGTTTGCAGCCGAAGTGGTCCTCGATTTCGGCCACCGTGGCGAAGCGGAAGCCGCCGCTCAGCCCTGGCACCTTGTTCACCTTGACTTCATTCATGTCGTGGTCGCCGCGCAGCAGCAGCAACCAGATGCGGGTCTTGACGACTTCGTCGTAGTCATTGAGCTCTTCAGTGGCCAGCACCAGCGACTTGACGGTGGTGGACAGCGGCACGGCCAGCAAGGCCGCCACATCGGCACAGGTGCTCTTGCCAGGCGTCGGTGTTTTCGCCATCGCCCGGGCCGCCTCGGGATGGGGCCCCGCGGGTGCCAGGGCCTCGGCCTTTTCCATGTTCGCGGCGTAGTCGCTGGTCGGGCAATACACAATGGCATCCTCGCCCGTGGCGGCGATCACTTGGAACTCCTCGGACAGGTCCCCGCCGATGGCCCCGCTGTCGGCCGCCACGGCACGGTAAGTCAGCCCGAAACGGTCAAAAATGCGGCGGTAGGCGGTCGCCATGACTTGGTAGCTGGCTTTCGCCGCCACCTGGTCGCGGTCAAAACTGTAGGCGTCCTTCATCACGAACTCGCGCCCGCGCATCAGGCCGAAGCGGGGGCGGCGTTCGTCGCGGAATTTGGTCTGGATCTGGTACAGGTTCTTGGGCAGCTGCTTGTAGCTGCGCAGCTCCTGACGCGCGATGTCGGTGATGACCTCCTCGCTGGTCGGCTGGACCACGAAGTCGCGGCCATGACGGTCTTTGATGCGCAGCAGCTCAGGGCCCATTTTCTCGAAGCGCCCTGTTTCCTGCCAGAGTTCGGCCGGCTGGACCACGGGCATGGCCAACTCCACGGCGCCGGCGCGGTCCATTTCCTCGCGCACGATGGCTTCCACCTTGCGGATCACGCGCAGGCCCAGGGGCATGTAGTTGTAAATGCCTGCGCCAAGCTTCTTGATCATGCCGGCACGCATCATGAGCTGGTGACTGACCACTTCGGCGTCGGCAGGCGCCTCCCGGAGGGTGGAAATGAAAAACTGGCTGGCTTTCATGGCGTGGGTGGCTGACTCGGAGAAGGGGGCTAAGGGCTGGGCCTCTTGATGCACACAGTGCGCTGTGCATAATGACCTCAGTTTAAAAATTTGGGGTTTGATTATGCTTGACCGGGAAGGCTTTCGGCCTAACGTCGGCATCATCCTGCTCAACCAGAAAAACCAGGTGTTCTGGGGCAAGCGCATTCGCACCCACAGCTGGCAGTTTCCGCAAGGCGGCATTGATCGGGGCGAGACGCCCGAACAGGCCATGTTCCGGGAGTTGCACGAGGAAGTGGGCCTCCATCCGGAGCATGTGCGCATTGTGGCCCGAACACGTGACTGGTTGCGCTACGAGGTGCCTGACCGGTATATCCGGCGCGACGCGCGAGGTCATTACAAGGGCCAGAAACAGATCTGGTATTTGCTGCAGTTGATGGGCCAGGACTGGAACCTGAACCTGCGTGCGACCAACCATCCGGAATTCGACGCCTGGCGGTGGAACGACTACTGGGTGCCGCTGGACGTGGTGGTGGAGTTCAAACGCGGCGTTTATGAAATGGCGCTGACCGAATTGGCGAGGTTTCTGCCGCGCCATGAGCATCGCAACCGCTATTTGCGCGGCGGCATGCGGCATCACGCAGCGGAACAGGAAGTCGGCCATGACACGCTGCCCGGCGCCTTGTTCGAGCTGCCACCTGGCGCCACGTTCGAACCGGATCCGCAGACCAGCCATCACGAAGTTACCGGCGAGGATCCCAGTCATGCCGCTCGTTAAGACGCTGGTGCTGCTCGCGTTGTTTGCCTGTTCCGGCGTGGGCGCACAGCCCGTCATGGCCGAAAGTCCGGACTGGAAAGAAGGCACGGTTCCGCCCCCACCTGCCTTTGATGCAAAACGCCTGATTCAGCTGGAAAATCCACCCGGGTCGTCCCTGACATTCGGGGTTGATCCGGCCACGCTGTCGGTCGCGGCCGACGGCGTCGTGCGATATGTGGTGGTCGCCTCCAGCCCAGGCGGTGCCCGGAACGTGATGTACGAAGGTATCCGCTGCACCAGCGCCCAGTACCGGGTCTATGCGCGTTACCACGCGGAGGGAGGCTGGTCGCCAGTGCGCGAGGAGGACTGGCAATCGCTGTTCGGATCGGCCGCCGCGCGTCACGCATTGATGCTCGCGAAAGCAGGCGCCTGCATGGGGCGGTCGGCCAATCGCTCGGCGGACGATATCGTCCGGGCGCTCAAGGCAGATCGATCGATAACCTACTGAGGGCGTAAAGCCCGGGCGACGTGGCCTAGCGGCTCAGCACGAGATTGTCGCGGTGGACCATTTCGGGCTCCGCGACATAGCCGAGCAACGCCTCGAACTCGCTGGAGGGCTTGCGGCACAGCAGCCGTGCTTCGGCGCTGGCATAGTTGGCCAGGCCGCGCGCGATTTCCTGCCCCGACGGATCGCGTACGGCGATCACATCGCCGCGAGAAAATTCGCCTTCCACCGCCGTCATCCCGATGGGCAGCAGGCTTTTCCCCTCTTGCCGCAGTTTGAGGGCCGCCCCCTCATCCACAGTCACCGCGCCCCGCATTTGCAGATGGTCGGCCATCCACTGCTTTCGCGCCTGCTGCTTCGGCGTTTGCGCCGCCAGCAAGGTGCCGATGGCTTCGCCCTGCGCCAAACGGATCAATACATCGGGTTCGCGGCCCCAGGCGATCACGGTGGACGCGCCCGAACCCGCCGCCCGCCTGGCGGCAAGGATCTTGGTCAGCATGCCGCCGCGCCCGATGCTGGAACCGGCACCGCCGGCCATGGCTTCCAGCAGCGGATCGCCGGCCCGGGCTTCCTGCACCAGGGTTGCAGCGGGGTCCTTGCGCGGGTCGGCCGTGTACAGACCTTTCTGGTCGGTCAGGATGACCAGCGCATCCGCCTCCACCAGATTGGCCACGAGCGCGCCCAACGTGTCGTTGTCGCCGAACTTGATTTCGTCGTTGACCACCGTGTCGTTTTCGTTGATCACGGGCAGCACGCGCAATTTCAACAACGTGAGCAACGTTGAGCGGGCATTGAGGTAGCGCTCGCGGTCAGCAAGATCGGCATGCGTCAGCAGCACCTGGGCACTGCCCAAGCCGTTTTCACGCAGCTTGGTTTCGTACATTTGCGCCAGTCCCATCTGGCCGACGGCGGCGGCGGCCTGCAGCTCGTGAACCTCGTGGGGCCGCACTGCCCAGCCGAGCCGCTTCATGCCTTCGGCGATGGCGCCGCTGGACACCATCACAACCTCGCGCCCATCGCGCGCCAGCAGCGCGAGTTGCCGGCACCACTCGCCGATGGCCACTTCGTCCAGGCCCCGACCTTCATTGGTCACCAGGCTCGAACCCACCTTGACCACGATGCGCTGGGCATCACGCATCACGCTGGAAACTGCTTTTTGAATCATTTTGACCAGATGTCGGCGCCGACATGGCGCTGTGAGCCATCAATTTAGTAGTAAGCAGAACACCTCGTCAGGCGGCGGGATCCCCGGCGAACCGCGGGTCCACCTCCACCGGTGCCTGCTCGGCCACCTGCTGTGCCTTGATGTGCTGGTAGATCGCCTTGATCAGGTGGTCACACCCCTCGCGAGTAAGCGCCGAGATTTCAAATATGGGACCTTTGTACTTGAATCGCTTGACGAATTCCTTGATACGGGCCGCGCGCTCATCGGCGCTCACCATGTCAAGCTTGTTCAGCACGAGCCAACGAGGCTTTTCGTACAGCGCTTGGTCGTACTTCTTGAGTTCCGCCACGATCGCTTTGGCCTGCGCCACGGGGTCCACCCCTTCATCGAACGGCGCCATGTCCACAATGTGCAGCAGCAGCCGCGTGCGTTGCAGATGCCGCAGGAACAGGTGCCCCAGTCCAGCGCCTTCAGATGCGCCTTCGATCAGGCCGGGCACATCGGCCACCACAAAGCTTTGCTCCGGTCCCACGCGCACCACGCCCAGGTTCGGATGCAATGTCGTGAACGGATAGTCGGCAATCTTGGGACGGGCGTTGGAAATCGCGCTGATCAGCGTGGATTTACCCGCATTGGGCATGCCCAGCAAGCCCACGTCAGCCAACACCTTGAGTTCCAGCTTGAGGCTTTTCCGCTCGCCTGGCCAACCCGGCGTTTTCTGGCGCGGCGCCCGGTTGATGGCGCTCTTGAAGCGCATGTTGCCAAAGCCGCCATCACCCCCCTTGGCGATCATGATCTTTTCGCCGGGCGTGAGCAGTTCGTAGAGCACGTCACCGGTCTCCGCATCGGTGAAGATCGTGCCGACCGGCACCTTGAGCGTGATGTCGTCACCCGCAGCGCCAAACATGTCCGAACCCATGCCGTGCTGGCCGCGTTTGGCCTCGTGCCGACGCGAGAAGCGGAAATCCACCAGGGTGTTCAGGCTTGGATCGGCCACGGCAAACACATGCCCGCCACGGCCGCCGTCGCCCCCGTTGGGACCGCCGAACTCCTTGTATTTTTCATGCCGGAACGAGACGCAGCCGTTCCCGCCATCGCCGGCGACGATGTCAATATAGGCTTCATCCACGAATTTCATGAGGCATCCAGTTTATACAAGGGGCGGCGAGGTTCTAAAACACAGAAGCCCCGGCTAGGCGGGGCTCCATGGGATCGCGTTGACAGGCCTTACGCCGGAGTCACGTTCACCGTGTGCTTGTTCATCGCGCCCTTCACGGCAAACGACACATGGCCGTCCACCAGGGAGAACAAAGTATGGTCCTTGCCCACGCCGACATTGGTGCCGGGATGGAACTTGGTGCCACGCTGGCGAACGATGATGGAGCCGGCGCTGATCAATTCACCGCCGTAAGCCTTCACACCGAGCATCTTGGGCTTTGAATCGCGCCCGTTTCGCGTTGAGCCGCCGCCTTTTTTCTGTGCCATGACCTATGCTCCTTAAGCAGTGATCGCGCCGATTTGCAGTTCCGTGAACTGCTGGCGATGCCCTTGGCGTTTCTGATAGTGCTTGCGACGGCGCATCTTGAAGATGCGAACCTTGTCGTGCTTGCCGTGAGCCACCACAGTGGCTTTCACAGTTGCGCCGGACACCAGGGGTGTGCCCACCTTGAGTTCAGCGCCGTTGCCGACAGCCAGAACCTGGTCGATCACAATTTCCTGGCCTACGTCCGCAGCAATCTGTTCTACTTTAATTTTTTCGCCAGCAGCAACACGATACTGTTTGCCGCCGGTTTTTATGACCGCGTACATGTAAACCTCTTTATTGAGTTCTGCGGACGAATTTCCACAGAGCCTTTTAGTGTAGCACGATTCGCAGATCAAGGCCTGCTCATCCAACCCTCGGCAGAGAGCCGGGGCACGCTCCCTATAATTCCGCAACTTTTTGGTGAATACCACCTTGGCCGCCCAAACTCCCTCCACATCCAGCGTTCTGTCACTTGTCGCCAACGACATGGTCAACGTCGACAAAGTCATCGCGGACCGTCTCGCTTCAGGCGTCCCGCTGGTGGGCGAGGTAGCCCGTTACATCATTTCCGCCGGCGGGAAACGACTGCGCCCGGTGCTGTTGCTGCTGACCTGTGGCGCCCTGGGTTACACCGGAACCCAACGCTTCAACCTGGCTGCCGTGGTTGAATTTATCCATACCGCCACCCTGTTGCACGACGACGTGGTGGACGACTCGACCCTGCGACGAGGGCGCGCCACGGCCAATGAGGCCTTCGGCAACCCCGCCAGTGTGCTGGTAGGCGACTTTCTCTACTCCCGCGCTTTCCAGATGATGGTGGAAGCCAACGACATGCGGGTCATGCAAATCCTGGCCGAGGCCACCAATGTGATCGCCGAGGGCGAGGTGTTGCAACTGATGAACATGCACGACGCCTCCCTTGATGAGGCCGCTTATCTGCGCGTGATCCGCTCCAAGACAGCCAAACTGTTTGAAGCCAGCGCCCGGCTCGGCGCCGTGCTTGCCGGCAGCCCGCCAGCCATCGAGCGCGCCTGCGCCGACTACGGCCAGGCACTGGGCACCGCCTTCCAGGTCATCGACGACGTGCTGGACTACGACGGCGAGGCCGCCGAAATGGGGAAAAACCTTGGCGACGATCTGCGCGAAGGCAAAACCACGCTGCCCTTGATCATGGCCATGCAATTGGGCACCCCCGGCCAGAGCGAAATTGTTCGCAAGGCCATAGAAACCGGCGCCGTCACCGAACTGCCGGCGATCATCGACATTGTCCGGCAGACCGGCGCACTGGAAGCCACGTTGCGCGCCGCGGCAGGCGAGGCGCAACGCGCCATCGAAGCCGCGAGACAGTTGCCTCAGAATCCTTACGCAGAAGGTTTGCTACAATTAGCGGCTCAGCTTCTGGAACGACGGCATTGAAATTGCCGACATCTGTTCCTGCCATCGGGGTGTAGCTTAGCCTGGTAGAGCGCTACGTTCGGGACGTAGAGGCCGGAGGTTCGAATCCTCTCACCCCGACCAGTTGCAACGACTGTGTCTTCTCCTGCCCACGGCAGGGCCGTTCTTCCTGGTTTTTCGGTTTACAGTCCGGGACCAATCAGCGAAGATCAATCCGTTCTAATTTTTCGAGTCGCCCTCGCCTTTTATGGCCGTCGTTGAATCCCCCTCCAAAGAAACATCGGTCATGGCCTTGCCAGGTTTGGGGCGCGCACTGGTTGCGGCGGGCAAGCTGGATCAAAAAGCAGCAGAAGAGATCTACGCCAAGGCCCAAACCGGCCGCACCAACTTCATTTCCGAGCTGACCGGCTCCGGCGCTGTGTCTGCCTTTGATCTGGCCCACACGATGTCATCGGCATTCGGAGCGCCTCTGGTAGATCTGGATGCGATCGACGTCAACCGCCTGCCCAAGGGACTGCTCGATCCGAAAATTTGCCTTGATTACCGTGTTGTTGTGCTGAGCAAGCGCGGCAACCGGTTGGTCGTTGCCACGGCAGACCCGGCCGATCAGTCTGCTGGCGAAAAAATCAAATTCGCCACCCAGCTGGGCGTGGACTGGATCATCGCCGAGTTTGACAAGCTCTCCAAAATGGTGGAGCAAAGCACAACCACCACCTCGGAGGCGATAGACAGCATCATTGGCACGGAGTTTGAGTTTGACGAAGCGTCGATGGAGGCCGCACCGACCGACACCAACGACGTCTCCACGTCGGAGGTTGATGACGCGCCGGTTGTCAAATTCCTCCAGAAAATGCTGCTGGATGCGTTCAACATGCGCGCTTCGGACCTGCACTTTGAGCCGTACGAGTTCAACTACCGGGTCCGCTTCCGTATCGACGGCGAACTGAGGGAAATTGCCTCTCCGCCCCCCGCCATCAAGGAAAAGCTGGCGTCGCGCATCAAGGTCATTTCGAGAATGGACATCTCGGAAAAGCGGATTCCGCAAGATGGCAAGATGAAGCTCAAGGTCGGACCGGACCGTGTGATTGACTTCCGGGTCAGCACCCTGCCCACCCTGTTCGGCGAAAAAATCGTGATCCGTATCCTTGACCCCAGCAGCGCCAAGCTAGGCATCGATGCCCTGGGTTACGAGCCCGAGGAAAAAACGCGTCTGCTCAAGGCGATCGAGCGCCCCTACGGCATGATTCTGGTGACCGGTCCAACCGGGTCGGGCAAGACGGTGTCGCTGTACACCTGCCTGAACCTGCTCAACAAGCCCGGCGTCAACATTGCCACGGCCGAAGACCCGTCGGAAATCAACTTGCCGGGCGTCAACCAGGTCAATGTCAACGAAAAGGCAGGGCTGACTTTTGCCGCGGCGCTGAAGTCGTTTCTGCGTCAGGATCCCGACATCATCATGGTGGGCGAAATCCGGGATCTTGAAACGGCAGACATTGCCATCAAGGCAGCGCAGACCGGTCACCTGGTGCTCTCCACGCTGCACACCAATGATGCGCCCACCACGCTGACGCGGATGCGCAACATGGGCATCGCCCCCTTCAACATTGCCTCCAGCGTCATCCTCATCACGGCCCAGCGATTGGCGCGGCGCCTCTGCGTCAATTGCAAGGCCGCCGTGGAGATTCCCAGGGAGGCACTGCTCGATGCGGGTTTCGAAGAGGAGGAGCTGGACGGCTCATGGATCCCCTACCGGCCGGTCGGCTGCCCGCTGTGCAACAACGGCTACAAAGGGCGCGTGGGCATCTACCAGGTCATGCCGATCAGCGAGGAGATCCAGCGCATCATCCTGCGCGATGGCAGCGCACTTGAAATTTCGGAACAAGCCCGGCAGGAGGGCGTTCGGTCCCTGCGGGGCTCCGGGCTGAACAAGGTCAAGCAGGGCATGACGTCCCTCGAGGAAGTGTTGGCCGTGACCAACCTTTAAAACAACTGGAATCCGGAGAGCGACATGGCAACTGCAGCGTCCAGAGACATCAAGGACTACGTCTTTGAGTGGGAGGGCAAGGACCGCAACGGCAAACAGGTCCGTGGCGAAATCCGTGCCTCGGGCGAAAACCAGGTGCAGGCATCCCTGCGGCGCCAGGGCGTTTTTCCGACCAAGATCAAGAAGCGCCGCATGCGCTCGGGCAAGTCGATCAAGCCCAAGGATCTGGCCATTTTCACCCGTCAACTGGCGACCATGATGAAGGCCGGTGTGCCGTTGCTGCAGTCGTTCGACATCGTTGGACGCGGCAACGCCAATGCGAGCGTGACCAAACTGCTCAATGACATCCGTACGGACGTGGAGACGGGCACCTCGCTGAGCGCGGCGTTCCGCAAATACCCCATGTACTTTGACAGTCTCTACTGCAACCTCGTGGAAGCAGGCGAGGCCGCCGGTATCCTGGAGCAGCTCCTGGACCGCCTGGCGGTCTACATGGAAAAGACCGAAGCCATCAAGTCAAAGATCAAGTCAGCGCTGATGTACCCGATTTCCGTGGTCGTTGTGGCCTTTGTCGTGGTGGCGGTGATCATGATTTTCGTGATCCCGGCTTTCAAGCAGGTGTTCAGCTCCTTTGGAGCGGATCTGCCTGCGCCCACGCTGTTCGTGATTGCCATCAGCGAATTTTTCGTCAAATTCTGGTGGCTTATTTTTGGCGGCATCGGCGGCGGCTTCTACTTTTTCATGCAGGCCTGGAAGCGCAATGAAAAGGTCCAGATGTTCATGGACCGGATCATGCTCAAGATGCCGGTTTTCGGCGCCCTCGTCGAGAAGTCCGTGATTGCCCGCTGGACCCGCACGTTGTCAACCATGTTTGCCGCCGGCGTTCCGCTGGTTGAAGCGCTTGATTCCGTGGGCGGCGCATCCGGAAACTCGGTTTACGCCATGGCCACGGAAAGGATTCAGCAGGAGGTGTCAACAGGCACCAGCCTGACTGCGGCGATGGGCAACGCCAACCTGTTCCCCACCATGGTGCTGCAGATGTGCGCCATTGGCGAAGAGTCCGGCTCCATCGATCACATGTTGGGCAAGGCGGCCGACTTTTACGAAGCCGAGGTGGACGACATGGTGGCGGGCTTGTCGAGCCTCATGGAGCCCATCATCATCGTATTTTTGGGTGGCCTCATCGGCGGGATCGTTGTCTCCATGTACCTGCCCATCTTCAAGCTCGGTCAGGTGGTTTGATGCTGGAGCCCGAAGTCGTCAATGCCGCACTGGGCGGCCTGTTCGGGTTGCTTGTGGGCAGCTTTCTGAATGTGGTGATCTACCGCCTGCCCAAGATGCTGGAGCGCCAATGGGCGGCTGAATGCGCCGAGATGGCCGGCAAGGAACCGATTGAAGCCCCTGCGTTCAACCTGATCGTTCCGCGTTCGCGCTGCCAGCAGTGCGGCCATGTGATCGGCTGGTCTGAGAATATTCCAGTGGTGAGTTACCTGTTCCTGCGTGGCAAGTGCTCCGCCTGCGGCACGTCCATCGGGCTGCGCTACCCGATGGTGGAAGTCGCCACAGGCGTCTTGTTCTTCTGGTGCATCCGGCAATGGGGCGCCACCGCCAGCGGCCTGGCATGGTGTGGATTTTCAGCGGCTGTGCTGGCGCTGGCGCTGATTGACTGGGACACCACCTTACTGCCCGACGACATGACTTTGCCGCTGTTGTGGGCTGGATTGGTGGCCTCGGCCCTGCAATGGACGGCGGTGCCCCTGTCGTCGGCCGTGTGGGGTGCCGTGGCCGGCTATCTGTCACTGTGGCTGGTTTACTGGGCCTTCAAGCTGGCAACGGGCAAGGAAGGCATGGGGTTCGGTGACTTCAAGTTGTTCGCAGCGCTCGGCGCCTGGTTCGGCTGGCCGGCCTTGGTGCCCATGATTCTCATGGCGTCGGTCATCGGCGCCCTGGTCGGTATCGCCATGAAGTTCTCCAACGCCTTGCGCGAAGGCGGCTATGTCCCATTCGGGCCGTTTCTCGCAGGGGCAGGATTGACCGCCATGGTCTTCGGGCCGCAGTCCATCCTGCGCATGGTGGGGCTCTAGGCTGGCCATGCCGGGCACGGTCCTTGTCGGACTTACAGGCGGCATCGGCAGCGGCAAGAGCACCGTCTCCCAGATGCTGGCGGCACGGGGCGCCATCGTGATCGATGCGGATGCCATATCGCGCAGCCTGACCGCATCCGGTGGGGACGCCATTGCAGCCATTGCGGACCAGTTTGGACATGGCTTCATCACACCGGAGGGCGCGCTCGATCGTGTCCGCATGCGGGATCTGGCCTACAACGACCCCGGTGCGAAGCAGCGGCTGGAAGCCATCATTCACCCCCTGGTCGGCCAGGCCACGCAGCAACAGGCGAGCAACGCGATTGAAAGCGGAAAGCCCTGCATCGTGTTCGACATACCGCTGCTGGTCGAATCCGGGCATTGGCGATCAAGGCTTCATCGTGTGATGGTGGTGGACTGTTCGGAAGAAATCCAGATCGAGCGTGTCATGGCACGCAACGGCCTACCGCGCACCGATGTGGAAAAGATCATCGCAGCGCAAGCCCGCCGAATCCAAAGACTGGCCGCCGCCGATATCGTGATTCACAACCAGGGCCTGTCTTTTGACGGTTTGCGCTCCGAGGTGGCACAGCTTGCCGGGTGCTTCGGGCTATGATCCAACGATTGGAATAAGCAGCGTGATCCTGTACGAATACCCCTTCAACGAGCGCATCCGGACTTACCTGCGACTCGAACATCTGTTTCTGCGACTGGGCCAGCTGGTCGTCCGGGAAACTCCGATCGATCATCACTACGCACTGACCACCATCTTCGAAATCATGGACGTGGCCACGCGGGCCGATTTGAAGTCCGATGTGCTCAAGGATCTGGAAAAACAGAAACACATCCTCAATGGTTACCGAGGCAATCCGGCCATCTCCGAATCCGTGCTGGATGAGGTCGTCAATCGCCTCGAGCATTGCTTCACGGCCTTGAGCGGCTTGCCTGGCAAGGCCGGTCAATCGCTGACGGAAAACGAGTGGCTCATGAGCGTGCGCAGCCGGGCCGTCATCCCGGGTGGCACCTGTGAGTTTGACCTGCCCGCCTACTTTGCCTGGCAACACAAAAGCCCCAAGGTGCGGCGAGGCGACCTCGAAACCTGGGCCTCGACGCTCAGGCCGCTGGCGGAGTCGATCCAGATGCTGCTGAAAATGCTGCGCGACTCGGGAACCCCCCAGAAAGTCATGGCAACGGCTGGACAATTCCAGCAGCCCCTGCCACAGGGGCGCACCTTTCAGCTGCTCCGCCTGCGGATTGACCCGGACCTCGACTTGATTCCCGAGATCAGCGGCAACCGGCTCCTCGTTTCGGTCCGGCTGATGCGGCTGGCGCCCGATACCCGGCTTCATGTCTGCAGCGAAGAGGCACCGTTTGAACTGACGCTGTGTTCATGATCTTCGCATCACACCCCGCCCCATGAAATCCGGTCCCGAGAAACGGCATGTCCGCTGCCCGGCCTGTGGTGGCGACAGCCTTTACGCACCCGAAAATCCTTTCAGGCCGTTTTGCTGCGAACGCTGCAAGAATCTGGATCTGGGCGCCTGGGCCAGCGAGAATTTCCGGATGGCCGCCGACACGCCACCGGATGATTTGTCACCCCCTGACGGGATGCGGCTCCAATAGTCCGGGCGCCAACTGGGCCGGCATCCACAAAACAGAGACACCGATTTCAGGCCACCGAATACGTCGCGCCCTGAAATCCCTGCTCCTGGGCAAACCACTGCAAGACGGGCACGGTCCCCGGCAGGACGGGCATGACCTGCACGGGAAGGCACTGCCAGGCAAATGACTGGCCTTCACGCATTTGCAGCGGCCCTTCCCACTCATGGACCTTGCAGAAGTTCAGCCGAACCAGGGCATGGGGATAGTCGACCAGTTGCTCCTTCCACCGGACCGTACGGCCGATGCTGATGCCCAGTTCTTCATGCAGTTCGCGTGCCAGGGCTTGCTCGACGCTTTCGTCGGCTTCCAGCTTGCCTCCTGGAAACTCCCAGTAGCCCGCATACACCTTGCCTTCAGGCCGCGAGGTCAAAAGGAAATGGCCATCCGGCCGGATCAGGACGCCCACCGCAACATCCACCACGGGCCGGTCCGCGCCACCCTCCCGCTGGCGGTCGGCATCCGCCATCAGCAAGGGATTGCTCATGCCTTGGCCGGATGCTGGCCCATGTAGTCCCGGGCGAATTGGTAGGCCACCCGGCCGCTTCGCGAACCGCGTTCGAGCGCCCAGATCAGCGCTTCAGGACGCGCGGCATCGATAACAGCCTGGTCCGCGCCCAGGGACGCCAGCCACTGCGCCACGATGGTCAGGAATTCGTCCTGGCTGAACGGATAGAAACTGACCCAGAGGCCAAACCGCTCCGACAGGGAAATCTTCTCCTCCACCACCTCGCCGGGATGGACTTCGCCATCGTCGGTGTGGGTGTAGCTGAGGTTTTCCTTCATGTACTCGGGCAGCAGGTGGCGCCGGTTGCTGGTCGCGTAAATGAGCACATTGGGCGTGGCCGCAGCAATGGAGCCATCCAGAATCGATTTCAACGCCTTGTAGCCAGCTTCCCCGTCCTCAAAACTCAAATCGTCGCAGAAGACAATGAATTTTTCGGGACGGTCGGACACCACGTCAACGATATCCGGCAAATCTGTCAGGTCCGCCTTGTCCACCTCGATCAGCCTCAGCCCCTGGCTGGCGTAGGCATTCAGGCAGGCCTTGATCAGCGACGACTTGCCGGTGCCGCGCGCGCCTGTCAGCAGCACATTGTTAGCGGGCTTACCCTGCACGAATTGCAGGGTGTTGCGCTGGATTTTTTCCTTCTGGAGGTCAATTTCCTTCAGATCGGCCAACGACATGGCCGCCACATGACGAACCGGCTCCAGCGCACCGTGTCCGGAAGCCCGTTTGCGGTACCGCCAGGCGATCGAGGCGTTCCAGTCAGGCGCCGACATCGGCTGCGGCAACACCGACTCGATGCGGGAAATCAGCTGCTCGGCGCGTTCCAGCAGGTGTTCAAATTTTTCATTCATGTCGGTGGGCCCGGCGGTCAGGATCGGTAATCCGCATTGATGGTGACGTATTCGTGGCTGAAGTCGCAGGTCCAGACGGTATCGGAGGCCGTACCACGCCCCAGCAGAACCCTCACGGTGATTTCGCTTTGCTGCATGACCCGCTGGCCGTCCTCCTCGCGGTAGACAGGGTTGCGCCCGCCATGAATGGCTACGTGCACGTCATCCAGAAATAGATCAATCAGTGTCTGGTCCAGGTCTTCGATACCCGCATAACCGACGGCCGCCAGGATGCGGCCCAGGTTGGGATCGCTGGCGTAGAAAGCCGTCTTGACCAGCGGCGAATGGGCAATCGCATAGGCCACCTGGCGGCACTCTTCGCTGCTTCGGCCGCCTTCCACGCGGACGGTGATGAATTTGGTCGCCCCCTCGCCGTCACGCACAATGGCCTGCGCGAGCTTGCGCGCCACGTCCATCATGGCCTGTTTGAGCGCCAGCCCTTCGCCAGCGTCGAGCGCGGTGATGGGCGTGTGCGCCGCCTTGTTGGTCGCAATCACGATGAATGAATCATTGGTCGAGGTGTCGCCGTCGATCGTCACCCGGTTGAAGGAACCCTCGGCCAGTTCGGTGGCGAGCTGCTTCATGAGCGATGGCGCGACACAGGCATCGGTCGCGAGAAATCCCAGCATCGTCGCCATGTTGGGACGGATCATGCCAGCGCCCTTGCTGATGCCGGTAATGGTCACCACGGCGCCCCCGATCGTCACCTTGGCGCTGAAAGCCTTGGGCACGGTGTCCGTGGTCATGATGCCCTCGGCGGCCCGCGCCCAGTGATCGGCACTGGCATCAGCCAGCGCGGCGGGCAAGCCGGCTTCAATCCGGTCCAGAGGCAGCGGCTCCATGATCACGCCCGTGGAGAACGGCAGAATTTGTCCGGAAGCCAGGTCCAGCTGGCGAGCCAGCGCCATGCAGGTGGCGCGCGCCCGAACCAACCCATCCTCGCCCGTGCCGGCATTGGCATTGCCGGTATTGATCACCATCGCACGAATGCCCAGGCCCTGCGCAAGATGCTCGCGACACACCTGCACCGGCGCAGCGCAGAAACGGTTGCGCGTGAACACACCCGACACGCTGGCACCGTCGTCCAGCAGAATCACTGTCAGGTCTTTCCGCCCAAGCTTGCGGACGCCAGCCTCGGCGACACCGATACGGACACCGGGCACAGGATGAAGATCAGAAGACTGGGGTGCAGACAGATTGACAGGCATGTGGTGCTTTCAGTACAGGATTGAATTATCCAGAAATCGGCGGGTGAAAAAAACGAAACGGGCCGCAGCCCGTCTCACACTCACCCCGCCCCGATTCAGGCCAGCTGGCCGTGGCAGTGCTTGTATTTCTTGCCGCTGCCGCAGGGGCAGGGATCATTGCGACCAACACGCGCCCCCCCTGCGGTCATGACCGCTGCGCCGGCACGCTGGGTGGCGCTGTCCACGGTCGTTTCCACTTCGCCCGTTTCGGTGGGAGCGGTGTAGGTGACGTTGGCAATGTTCTCGGCGCGCTGCTCCAGATCTTCCGCCGCCTGCTCCAGCTGCTCACCGGACTGCACCTTCACCGTCATCAACACCTTGGTGACTTCGTTCTTCACGGAATCCAGCAACTGGCCGAAAAGTTCGAACGCTTCCCGCTTGTACTCCTGCTTGGGCTGCTTCTGCGCATAGCCGCGCAGGTGGATACCCTGGCGCAGGTAATCCAGCGCGCTCAAATGCTCCCGCCAGTGGGTGTCAATGCTCTGCAGCAAAACGATCCGCTCGAACTGCGTGAAATTCTCGGTGCCAATCTGCTCGACCTTCGCCGCAAAGGTGGCATTGGCGGCCGCCAGCACCTTTTCAAGAACGTCTTCGTCGGTGATCGCACTTGCGGCCTCGACATCCTTTTGCAACGGCAACTCCATTTGCCACTCGTCGGCCAACACTTTTTCCAGCCCGGCGATGTCCCACTGCTCTTCCACGGACGCCGTCGGAACGTACTGGTGCGTCAGGTCGGTAAAGCAGCCTTCGCGGAGCGAGGCAATCTGGCCCGAAAGGTCGCCGGCATCAAGGATGTCGTTGCGTTGCTGGTAAATCACCTTGCGCTGGTCGTTCGATACGTCGTCGTACTCCAGCAGCTGCTTGCGGATGTCAAAGTTGCGGGCTTCGACCTTGCGCTGGGCGCTTTCAATGCTGCGGGTCACGATGCCGGCTTCGATGGCTTCGCCATCCGGCATTTTCAGGCGCTCCATGATGGCCCGCACGCGATCACCCGCAAAGATCCGCATCAACGGATCGTCCAGGCTCAGGTAAAAACGCGACGAGCCCGGGTCACCCTGGCGACCCGACCGGCCGCGCAACTGGTTGTCAATCCGGCGCGACTCGTGGCGCTCGGTGGCGATGATCCGCAGACCGCCTTGCGCCTTGACGAATTCGTGCTCTGCCTTCCATTCGGCTCGCAAGGTCTCAATCCTGGCCGACTTGGCAGCGGGGTCCAGCGATTCGTCCGCCTCCACGGCCTCGACCCGCTTTTCAACATTGCCCCCGAGCACGATGTCAGTGCCCCGACCGGCCATGTTGGTCGCGATCGTGATCATTTTCGGACGCCCGGCCTGGGCCACGATATCGGCTTCGCGCGCGTGCTGCTTGGCGTTGAGCACCTGGTGAGGCAGCTTCTCTTTCTCCAGCAGCGCGGCGATCAGCTCGGAATTTTCGATGGAGGTGGTGCCCACCAGGACCGGCTGCCCACGTTCGTGGCATTCGCGGATGTCCTTGATGGCCGCTTCGTACTTTTCACGCGCGGTCTTGTAGACGCGGTCAAGCTGGTCGTCGCGCCGGCTCGGCCGGTTCGGCGGCATCACCACGGTTTCGAGGCCGTAAATTTCCTGGAATTCGTAAGCCTCGGTGTCGGCGGTGCCGGTCATTCCGGACAGCTTGGCGTAGAGCCGGAAGTAGTTCTGAAACGTAATGGACGCCAGCGTCTGGTTCTCCGCCTGGATGGACACGCCCTCCTTGGCCTCCACAGCCTGATGCAGGCCATCGCTCCAGCGGCGCCCACTCATCAGCCGGCCGGTGAATTCGTCCACGATGACGATCTCGCCCTCCTGAACCACATAGTGCTGGTCACGGTGGTAGAGATGGTTGGCACGCAAGGCGGCGTAAAGATGGTGCATCAACGCAATGTTGGCCGGATCGTACAGGCTGGCGCCCGCGGCGATGAGGCCGAATTCCGCCAGAATGCGCTCGGCGTTCTCATGCCCCATCTCGGTCAGGAAAACCTGATGCGTCTTTTCGTCAAGCGTGAAATCGCCCGGCTTGATGATGCCCTCGCCTGTGCGCGGATCCGCCTCGCCCTCCTGGCGCTGCAGCAGGGGGACCACCTTGTTCATGGCCAGGTACATGGCCGTGTGGTCCTCGGCCTGGCCGCTGATAATGAGCGGCGTGCGTGCCTCGTCGATCAGGATGGAGTCCACCTCGTCAACGATGGCGTAATTCAGGGGCCGCTGAACGCGGTCCTGCACCTCATAGACCATGTTGTCACGCAGGTAGTCAAAACCGAACTCGTTGTTCGTCCCGTAGGTGATATCCGACTGGTAGGCCGCCTGCTTTTCCTCGCGAGCCATGTTGGGCAGGTTGACACCGACCGTCATGCCCAGGAAGTTGTACAGACGCCCCATCCATTGCGCATCGCGGTTGGCAAGGTAGTCGTTGACCGTGACCACATGCACGCCCTTGCCGGTCAGCGCATTCAAGTAGACCGGCAAGGTGGCGGTCAGCGTTTTGCCCTCGCCCGTGCGCATCTCCGAAATCTTCCCATTGTGCAGGGACATGCCTCCCAGAAGCTGCACGTCAAAGTGCCGCATCTTCATGACCCGCTTGGAACCCTCCCGGACCACGGCGAAGGCTTCGGGCAGGATGGCATCCAGCGCCTCGCCCTTGGCCACCCGCTCTTTCAGCTCTTGCGTTTTGCCGCGGAGCTGGTCGTCGTCCAGCCCTTCGAACTGGGACTCCATCGCATTGATGCGGTCCACGGTCTTGCGGTATTGCTTGAGAAGACGGTCATTGCGACTGCCGAAAATTTTGGTGAGGAGATTGGTAGCCATGCATGCAGGACCGCCGCGCAAGCCATTGACGGCCCGCCCGGCGACCGAAATCCCTAAGAGGTGTTGGATTCAGGTGGAGGCGCCATTGCGGATTGCAACTGTCTCCGTGACGTTGCAGGCGATGGCACAGCGGGGGATTTTACCTCCGCGAGGGTGACAACGATTCCAAGGCTTTGCCGGCCATGGCGAGCTGCCGGGAAGGCAGGCGCTCTCCGGCAGCAAGGAACTTCTGGGGGTCCTGCTGGATGCCTTGCACCAGGACCTCGAAGTGCAGATGGGGACCGGTGGAGCGCCCCGTGGTACCAACCTCGGCAATCTTCTGGCCGCGCTTAATCAGGTCGCCCTTTTTGACGAACACCCGCGAGGCGTGGGCATAGCGACTGATCAAATCGTTGCCATGGTCGATTTCGATCATGTTGCCGTAGGCAGGATGGTGTTCCTGCCTGACCACCACCCCGCCGGCAGCCGACAGAATCGGCGTACCGGGGTCGGCGGAGAAATCAAGGCCGGTGTGCAGGGCCGAGCGCCCGGTAAATGGATCAATACGCCAACCGAAGGAAGATCCCAGGCTCGCATCCGACACGGGTTGTTGTGTCGGGACCATTGACTTGCGAATCTTCTGGTCAAACAGCCTGGACTCCACAACGGTGAGCAGGTCCGCGCGTTGTGCCCCCGTTTTCTCCATCTCGGACAAGGTCGCCTGCAACTCCTCCAGCGTCAAAGAAGGTCCGGAAATCAAGACACCGCCGCGCCCCGGAATACCCTTGATCTCGTTAGGACTGACGCCCGCAAGGCCGGACACACGCTCGCCGAGCGCCTCAAGCTGCATCATCCTGGCCTGCATCTCACCCACCTTGCGCGCCATCGCGTCCAGGTTTTCACGAAGAAACCGATCGCGCTGCTCGAACTCGTCCTTCACGACCAGCTTGACGAGTGCGCCCACAACGGGCCAGCCTTCCCGGGCCCCCTTGAGGAAAACCCAGTGATACAAGCCCGCGGCAATCAACATGAGGCCCATCGACAAGGCAAGCCCCGCCACCACCAGCCTGGTTCCGGTCAGGTGAATGGCCCGGCTTTTTGCAAGCCACGCATCCGTGATAATCAAGTGCACTGGAAGTACCCCTTGTTGATATTGAACCTGCCACCGCGATGAATCGCCGCCACCAATCCGTTTCGCTGATGCAGGCCGCCGAAGCCGCCCCCATGCTGGCGCGACTTGCCGAACTGACGAGGGATTCCCGTGCGCGTCTGCAGGCCGTGGAACCCCTCATTCCCGCTGCGTTGCGGACCACCATCAAGGCCGGCCCCATCGACGGAGATGCCTGGTGCCTGCTGGTCAGCAGCACTGCCGCAGCCGCCAAGCTGAGACAACTGGTCCCGGCCCTTGAAGCTTCCTTGAGAAGCCGGGGATGGGCAGTCAACTCAATTCGCGTGAAAGTTCAAACGCCATCGCCACATTGACGCGTAGCGATCCAGAATCCAAATGGTGCCGATTATCGGATTCGAACTGATGACCTACCGCTTACAAGGCGGTTGCTCTACCAACTGAGCTAAATCGGCGCGGACATTATTTTAACGGGCGAACCCAGACCGGACGCGGGAAACAAAGGCCTATTTGACGCGCTTGAGCGTGGGGCGCGTCCCCGACGGCGGCTTGGGCGGCTCGGAATCTCCACCAGTGCCAGCCTCATCGGGCTCGGACGGCACGAGCTGAACCACCTTCGACTCACCGGCTTCGGGCAAACCATCCAGCGCCACGCCTTCCGGTTGCGCCGAGGCACCCTCCACATCCGACGGAACGGCCACGGGAAAGGCCATGCCCTGACCATTTTCACGGGCATAAATGGCAATCACCTTGGCCACCGGAATCGTGATCTCCCGGGCTGTCCCCGCGAAGCGGGCCTTGAATTCGATGAAATCGTTGCCCAGCTTGAGGGAACTGGTCGCATCAAAACTGATGTTCAGCACAATTTCGCCGTCCTTGACGTATTCACGCGGCACCCGGACGGTCTCATCCACCAGCACCGCCACATAGGGCGTGAAGCCGTTGTCGGTACACCACTCGTAAAGCGCCCGGATCAGGTAGGGACGGGTTGACGTGGAATCAGGGGCGTTCATCATCAGCTTGACCGCCTCGTCCTTACTTGCGCATGACCTTTTCAGACGGTGTCAGTGCCTCGATGTAGGCCGGACGCGAAAAAATGCGCTCGGCATACTTGAGCAGCGGCGCCGCGTTTTTGCTGAGATCGATCCCGTAGTAGTCCAGGCGCCACAACAGCGGGGCAATAGCGACGTCGAGCATGGAGAAGCCTTCGCCGAGCATGTACTTGTTCTTGAGGAAGACCGGTGCCAGCTGCGTCAGGCGATCCCGAATGTGCGAACGCGCCTTTTCCAGCGCCTTGTCGTTGCCCTTGCTTGCACGGTTTTCGAGCGCGGACACATGCACGAACAGTTCCTTCTCGAAATTCAGCAGGAACAGGCGCACGCGAGCGCGGTCCACCGGGTCGCCGGGCATGAGCTGGGGATGCGGGAAGCGCTCATCAATGTACTCGTTGATGATGTTGGATTCGTACAGGATCAGGTCACGCTCCACCAGAATCGGCACCTGCCCGTAAGGGTTCATCACATTGATGTCTTCCGGTTTGTTGTAGAGATCCACATCGCGAATCTCGAAGTCCATGCCCTTTTCAAACAGCACAAAACGGCAACGGTGGGAAAACGGGCAGGTCGTTCCTGAATACAACACCATCATGGCGGAGACTCCTAAAAATCAAAAAGAGTGGAATGCCACCAGAGCTTCGCCTGGCACACCCCACTCCAAATGCCCCGGGCAAACTGCCAGGGACTCGTTGTACTTACTTGATGTCTTTCCAGAACGCGGCATTGAGTCGCCACGCAATCACGGTGAACACACCCAGGAAAAGCAGCACCCAGACGCCAACACGCACACGGGTGTTCTGCGCGGGCTCGCCCATCCACTGGAGGTAATTCACCAGATCGCCCACAGCCTGATCATATTGAAGCGGGCTCATGGAACCGGGGCTGACCTGCTGCCAGCCCTTGAAGACTTTCACGGCATGGCCATGCGCTTCGTTTTCCTCGAACACCGGCTTGCGGTCACCCTGCAACTCCCACAACACGTGGGGCATGCCGACGCTCGGGAAGACAAGGTTGTTCCAGCCAGTGGCCTTGGTTTCATCGCGGTAATAGGTCCGCAGGTAGGTGTACAGGTAGTCAGCCCCGGTTCCGCCATGACCGGCACGGGAGCGCGCAATCACGGTGAGATCGGGAGGGTTGGCACCGAACCATTCCTTGGCCTGCTTCGGATCAATGGCCGCCTTCATGGTTTCACCTACCTTGTCGGTGGTGAACAGGAGGTTGTCCTTGATCTGCTGATCGGTCAGCTCAATGTCCTTCAGCCGGTTGAAGCGCATGAATGCCGCAGAGTGGCAATTCAGACAGTAGTTGACAAACAGCTTGGCGCCATTTTGCAGCGAGGCCATGTCATTGGTCTTGACCGGCGCCTTGTCCCAGGCGATCGTTTCACCACCGGAAGCATGGGCACCCGCCGCCAGTCCAAGCGCCATGACCAGGCCGAGAGTCAGTTGTTTGATGTTTTTCATGGTTGACAGTCTCCAGCTTAGTGCGCGGCAAAGGTCACACGATCCGGCACCGGCTTGGGCTCACCCAGCTTGCTCCACCACGGCATCAACAGGAAGAAGCCGAAATAGAACAGGGTGCCGACCTGCGAGACACGGCCGCCGATTTCAGACGGCGGCAGCATGCCCAGGTAGCCAAGGATCAGGAAGTCGATGACAAAAATCGCGTACATGTACTTGTGCCAATCAGGCCGGTACCGAATGGATTTGACGGGGCTGTTGTCCAGCCAGGGCAGGAAGAACAGAATCACGACGCCGCCGCCCATGGCCACCACGCCCCAGAACTTTGCATCAATCGCCAGCATCAAGACGCTGATAACCACGGCCGCGCCAACGATGGCCCCCTTGATCACGGTCGAAAGACGGCCTTTGACAACCGCCATGACGGCGCCACCGATCACACAGGCGATCAATGCGTACATCATTTCGCTGGTCATGGCACGCAGCATCGAATAGAACGGCGTGAAGTACCACACCGGGGCAATGTGCAAGGGCGTCTTCAGCGAATCCGCCGGAATGAAGTTGTTGTATTCGAGGAAGTAGCCACCGAACTCGGGCGCAAAGAAAATGATGGCAGTGAAAACCATCAGGAACACGCTGACACCAAAGATGTCGTGCACAGAGTAGTAGGGATGGAAAGGAATGCCGTCCAGCGGATGGCCATTGGCATCCTTGGGTG
>JAHFQI010000200.1 GCA_023259355.1 Comamonadaceae bacterium | reverse complement strand
CTGCTCACCACCGAAACCCCGCCGCTGCAGGACGGCCAGGTGCTGGTGCGCCACCACTACCTGAGCCTGGACCCCTACATGCGCGGCCGCATGAGCGCGGGCAAGAGCTACGCGCAGCCGCAACCCCTGGGCGAAGTGATGATCGGCGGCACCGTCGGCGAGGTGGCCGAGTCCAAGCACCCGCGCTACCAGGTCGGCGACAAGGTCGTCGGCATGGGCGGCTGGCAGGAGTACAGCGTCGTGGACGCCAGCCAGCCCGGCGCGTTGCGCAAGGTGGACACCACCCATGTGCCGCTCAGCCACTACCTCGGCGCGGTCGGCATGCCCGGCGTGACGGCCTGGTACGGCCTGGTGAAGATCATCGAACCCAAGGCCGGCGAAACCATGGTGGTCAGCGCCGCCACGGGGGCGGTGGGCAGCGCCTACGCGGCGCTGGCCAAGGCGCGTGGCTGCCGTGTGGTCGGCATTGCCGGCGGCCCTGACAAATGCGCCTACGCGGTTGATGAGCTCGGCTTCGACGCCTGCATCGACTACAAGCTCCACAAGGATGCGGGTTCGCTCTCCAAGGCCCTCAAGGAAGCCTGCCCGAACGGCATCGACGGCTACTTCGAGAACGTCGGCGGCATGGTGCTCGACGCCGTGCTGCTGCGCATGAACGCCTTCGGCCGCATCGCCGTGTGCGGCATGATCGCCGGCTACGACGGCGCGCCGCTGCCCCTGGCGCACCCCGCGCTGATCCTGGTGAACCGCCTGAAGATCCAGGGCTTCATCGTCAGCGAGCACATGGAAGTCTGGCCCGAGGCGCTGGCCGAGCTCGGCAACCTGGTGGGCACCGGCAAGCTGCGCCCGCGCGAGTCCGTGGCGCAGGGCATCGAATCCGCGCCGGACGCCTTCATCGGCCTGCTCAAGGGCAAGAACTTCGGCAAGCAACTGGTCAAGCTGATTTAAGCCGGGCCGCAAGCCCGCGGCCGCACCAAGGAGTCGTCATGCAAGCCACCCATGAAGTCTTCAACCAGCCCGTGCCGCTGGTGGACTACAACCTCTTTGCCGACAACCGCGCGCTGCAGGCCGCGCTGAAGTTCAACGCGCCGGCGCTCGACACCGCATCGCTGCGGGCCCTGGGTGCGCAACTGGGCACGGCGCAGATGCAGGCCCATGCCCGCCTGGCCAACGTGCACACGCCCGAGCTGCGCAGCCACGACCGCTTCGGCCACCGCATCGACCAGGTGGAGTTCCACCCGAGCTACCACGCGCTGATGTCGGTGGCCGTGGGCGAGGGCCTGCATGGCACGCCTTGGGGCGAGGGCGCGCATGCCCACACCCGGCGCGCCGCCGGTTTCATGCTCTTCACCGAGCTGGAGCCGTCGATGCTGTGCCCCATCTCCATGACCTACGCCGTCACGCCGGCGCTGCGCAGCAACGCGGCGATCTATGCCGACTGGGCGCCGAAACTCACCAGCCGCGCTTATGACCCGGCCCTCAAGCGCTGGTGCGACAAGGCCGGCGTGACCATGGGCATGGGCATGACGGAAAAGCAGGGCGGCTCGGACGTTCGCGCCAACACCACGCGGGCGGTGCCCGACGGTTCGGACGCCTGGGGGCAGCGCTTCACGGTGACCGGCCACAAGTGGTTTTTCTCCGCACCGATGTGCGACGCCTTCCTGATCCTCGCGCAGACCCCGGGCGGCCTGTCCTGCCTGTTCCTGCCGCGCGTGTTGCCCGACGGGTCGATCAATGCCCTGCACATCCAGCGCCTGAAGGACAAACTCGGTAACAAGGCCAATGCCAGCGCCGAAGTCGAGTTCGCGGACGCCACGGCCTGGCTGGTCGGCGAAGAAGGCCGCGGCGTGCCGCAGATCCTCGCCATGGGCACCATGACGCGACTTGATTGCGCCCTGGGCACCTCGGGCCTGATGCGCCAGTCGCTTTGCATCGCGCTGAACCACACGGCGCAGCGCCAGGCCTTCGGAAAACGGCTGATCGAGCAGCCGCTGATGCGCAACGTGCTGGCCGATCTGGCGCTCGAATCCGAGGCCGCCACCGCGCTGGCCATACGCCTGGCGCGCTGTTTTGATCAGGCTGGGGACGCGCACGAGCAGGCCATTGCGCGCCTGCTCACGCCCGTTGCCAAGTTCTGGATCTGCAAGCGCGGGAGCCCCTTCGCCCAGGAAGCCATGGAGTGCCTGGGCGGCAACGGCTATGTGGAGGAGGGCGGCGAGGGCATCATGGCCCGCATCTACCGCGAGATGCCGGTCAACTCGATCTGGGAGGGCGCCGGCAACATGATGGCGATCGACCTGCTGCGTGCCTTGCGCAAAGCCGATGCCGCCGCCGCGCTGGCGCATGAACTGGCGCCAGCCAAAGGCATGCACCCGGCGCTCGATCGCCTGGCCGCCGAACTGCCGCTGCGCGTCGCGGACATGGCCACCGAGGCGGAGGCGCGGCGTCTCGCGCAGGACGTGGCGCTGGCCGTGCAGGCCGCGCTGCTGGCGCAGACCGCGCCGGCCGCCGTGTTCGGCGCGTTCTGCGATTCGCGCCTGGGTGGCCACTGGGGCCTGTGCTTCGGCAGCCTGGGCGCCGGCACGGATTTCGACGCCATCATCGACCGGGCCATGCCCCGGTGAACCGCTGGAAACCATGACCCATCTCATCCTCCACCACTACCCCAGCTCGCCGTTCTCCGAAAAAGTGCGGCTGGTGCTGGGCTGCAAGCAGCTCGCCTGGACCTCGGTCGTCGTGCCGATGATCATGCCCAAGCCCGACGTGCTGGCGCTCACCGGCGGCTACCGCAAGACGCCGTTCCTGCAGATCGGCGCCGACATCTATTGCGACAGCGCGCTGATCTGCGACGTGCTGGAGCGCGTCCAGCCCACGCCCACGCTGTACCCGGCGAGCCAGAAGGGGCTGGCCCGCATCGTCGCTCAGTGGGCCGATGAAAAGCTGTTCTGGGCCGCCATGGCGTACAACTTCCAACCCAGGGGCGCGGCCCAGATGTTCGGCGGCGGGCCGCCCGAGCAGTGGGCGCCGCAAGCCAAGGTGTTCGGCGAAGACCGCGCGAAGATGCGCGTCGCCGTGCCGCGCCTGCCCGCGCCCGATGCCGCCGCAGCCTACAAAAGCTACCTGCGGCGCCTGGCCAACATGCTCGACGGCCAGGCCTTCCTGCTCGGCAACGCACCCTGCATTGGCGACTTTGCCGCGTACCACCCGCTGTGGTTCACGCGCACGCAGACCAGCGTGATGGCCGGCATCCTGGACGCCACGCCCGCCGTGCTGGCCTGGATGGACCGCATGGCCGCGCTGGGGCATGGCAGCGTGCAGGAGTGGAGTGCCGCCGAAGCCATCGCGCTGGCCGCGCGTTCGACCCCGGCACCGCTGGCGGATGAACCTTTCCAGGACGAACACGGCATTCCGCTGGGCACCCTGGTCACGGTCGCCGGCGAAAGCTTCGGCCCCGAACCCACCGAGGGCGAACTCATCGCCGCCACGCGCATGCACTACACGCTGCGCCGCACCGACGAGCGCGCCGGCACCGTCCACGTTCACTTTCCCCGTATGGGTTACATCCTCAAGAAGGCCAACGCATGATTTCCGATTTCAAAGGCAAGACCGCCGTTCTCACCGGCGCAGGCTCGGGCTTCGGCCTGGAATGCGCGCGCATCGGCGCCCGTCTCGGCATGAACCTGGTGCTCGTCGATGTGCAGCAGGATGCCCTGGACAAGGCCGCCGCCGAGCTGACCGCCGCCGGCGCCGCCGTGCTGGCCCGCAAGGTCGATGTGTCGAGCGCCGAGCAGATGGAGGCCTTGGCCCAGGCCGTGCAGGCGCGATTTGGCGCGCCGCATTTCGTTTTCAACAACGCCGGCGTCGGCTCGGGCGGCCTGGTCTGGGAAAACTCCGTCAAGGACTGGGAATGGGTGCTGGGCGTCAACCTCTGGGGCGTGATCCATGGCGTGCGCCTGTTCACACCCATGATGCTCGAAGCCGCCAGGCAAGACCCTGCCTGGCAGGGCCACATCGTCAACACCGCCAGCATGGCCGGGCTTCTGACGCCGCCCAACATGGGCGTCTACAACGTGAGCAAGCACGCCGTCGTGTCGCTAACGGAAACGCTGTACCAAGACTTGAAGCTGGTGAGTGACCAGATCAGCGCCAGTGTGTTGTGTCCGTACTTCGTGCCCACCGGCATCAGCCAGAGCCACCGCAACCGCCCGGCCGCCATGGCTGACGAGAAGCCCACCCAGAGCCAGCTGATCGGCCAGGCCATGAGCGACAAGGCCGTCGGTTCGGGCAAGGTGACGGCGGCCGAGGTGGCGCAAAAAGTCTTCGACGCGATCGCGGCCGACCAGTTCTACATCTTCAGCCACCCCCGGGCGCTGGGCAATGTGCAGGCCCGCATGGATTGCATCGTGCAGCAGAAGAACCCGATCGACCCCTTCGCCGAACGGCCTGAGATCGGCGTGAACCTCAAGGCGGCATTGCGCACCGCAGCCGCCTGAGTTCAGGCCGGACCCGGCGTGCCAAGGCGACTCCATCGCGCCACAATCACGCCATGCCCTACACCCTGACCCTCATCACCGGCGAAGACGCCTCCGACGCGGAACGCCGCGCCGCCGAAAAGCGCTTCCGCCAGGCGCTGGATGCCGCGCTGGGTGACGCCAGCCTGGTCGCACCCACCCATGCCGCCTACCTGCACATCGTCGCCGCGTATGGCGAAAGCCCCGATCCGGCGGTGCTCACCGACGCCGAACGCGAAGTGGTCGAGCAGTGGCAGGCCGCTGAAGCCGCCGCCATGACCGCCGCCTTCGGCCCGCACCGCTACATGGACGACGCACGTTTCGAAATCGGCGCCTGACCCGCTGGTGCTGATCTGGAGAAACCCATGGCCCTTTCCAGCTGCCCACGTTCATGGCTTGCGCTCGGTCTGCTGCACCTCGGTCTGCTCGCTGGCGCGTCCCAACCCGTCTCGGCCCAACCGGTGCGTGCCGTCACGGTCGCGCAAGGCCTGGAGCACCCCTGGAGCCTGGCCTTCCTGCCTGATGGGCGCTACATGGTCACCGAGCGCCCCGGCCGCCTGCGCGTGGTCGAGGCCGACGGCACGCTGAATCCTCCCGTCACGGGTGTGCCCGCCGTGGCGGCCACCGGGCAAGGCGGCTTGCTGGACGTGGTGCTGGACAGCGGCTTTGCCACGAACCGCACCCTGTACTTCTGCTTCGCCGAGCCGGCCCCGGGCCTCTCGCTCGCCAACAGCACGGCGCTGGCGCGGGCGCGCCTGTCCGCCGACCGCACGCGGCTCGAGGAGGTGCGCGTGATCTTCAGCCAGCAGCCCAAGGTGATTAGCCGCGCACACTTCGGCTGCCGCATCGTCGAAGGCATGAAGGACGGCCGGCCCGACGGCACGCTGTTCCTGACCCTGGGCGAGCGCTTCGTCCGCATGCAGGACGCGCAGACGCTGGACAACCACCACGGCAAGATCGTGCGCGTCGGCAAGGACGGCGGCGTGCCCGGGGACAACCCCTTCGTCGGCCGCCCCGGCGCCCTGCCCGAGATCTGGAGCTACGGCCACCGCAACCCGCAGGGCGCCACGCTGGGCCCTGACGGGCGGCTCTGGACGCACGAACACGGCCCCCAGGGCGGCGACGAAATCAACCAGCCCCAGCCCGGCCGCAATTACGGCTGGCCCGTGATCACCTATGGCGAGCAGTACGGTGGCGGCCCCATCGGCGCGGGCATCACGGCCAAAGAGGGCATGGAGCAACCCCTGCACCACTGGACGCCCTCGATCGCACCCTCGGGCATGGCCTTCCTGACCGGCGAGCGCTACGGCCCGGCGTGGAAAGGCAACCTTTTCGTCGGTTCGCTCAAGTTCCAGTTTCTGGACCGCATCGAACTGGGCGGCGGCAAGGTGCTGCGCGAGGAACGCCTGCTCAGCGAACTGGGCGAGCGCATCCGCGACGTGCGCCAGGGGCCGGACGGGTATCTGTATGTGCTGACGGACAACGCGAAGGGGCGGTTGCTGCGGGTGGTGCCTTGACCGCCACAGGCGATTGATGAAGCACGTAAACAAGTGCTACACTTAATTGTGTGTTAAATGGAGGTGCTATGGCAACCGTCAACTTCACGGGTGCGGTGGATCGTGATCTGCTCAAACGGGCCAAAGTCATCGCCGCGAAGACGGACACGTCGATCAACGCCTTGTTCAACGCCGAGCTGCGGCATCTGGTTGAAACCTTTGAAGCC
>JAHFQI010000199.1 GCA_023259355.1 Comamonadaceae bacterium | reverse complement strand
CGTGTCGATCACCGTCAAGCTGATCGCCCCGATCGCCATGGAAGAAGGTCTGCGTTTCGCCATCCGTGAAGGCGGTCGTACCGTCGGCGCCGGTGTCGTGGCCAAGATCATTGCGTAATTCGTAGGGGTATAGCTCAATTGGCAGAGCGTCGGTCTCCAAAACCGAAGGTTGTAGGTTCGATTCCTACTGCCCCTGCCACTTGATCGGTGGCTCTCAAAGCCCGCCAGAGTCCTGGCGGGCTTCAACGTCTGAGAAGACGTCATGACTCAAAGCTGAAAAGCGCAGGATTCGCCAAAAAATGGCTTCTTCACAACAAGTGGATACCGTCAACACCACGGCTGACAAGGCCAAGCTCGCCGCGTCGGTGGCGCTGGTTGTTGCTGCCCTGGTGGCGTATTACCTGCTGGCCAAGCAAGGGCCGATCGCCCAATGGGGTGGTTTGCTTCTGGGGCTGGGGGCGGCTGTGGCGGTGTTTTTTGCCTCGGAGCACGGCAAAGAGCTCGTGGCTTTCGGTCGGGATGCCTGGCGCGAGGTCAAAAAGGTGGTTTGGCCGGCTCGCAAGGAGGCTGTTCAGATGACGGCCTACGTGTTTGGCTTTGTCGTGATCATGGCGCTGTTTCTCTGGTTGACCGACAAGACGCTTGAGTGGGTGTTTTACGACCTGATTCTGGGATGGAAAAAATAATGACTGATGTTGTTGAAAACGCCGCGGTCAGCGTGTCGTCCAATCCGGATCTGAAATGGTATGTGGTTCATGCCTATTCGGGCATGGAAAAGGCGGTTGAGCGCAACATCATCGAGCGCATCAACCGGGCCGGCATGCAGGGCAAGTTTGGCCGCATTCTCGTGCCCACCGAAGAGGTCGTCGAGATCAAGAACGGCCAGAAAAAGACCACTGAGCGCAAGTTCTTCCCGGGCTATGTGCTGGTTGAGATGGTCATGGACGATGAAACCTGGCACCTGGTGAAACACACCAACAAGGTGACCGGTTTTGTGGGGGGGGCTAAGAACCGCCCGGCCCCGATTTCCGAGGAAGACGTCCAGAAGATCGTCAGCCAGATGCAGGAAGGCACGGACAAGCCGCGCCACAAGGTTGAGTTTGAAGTGGGCGAATACGTCCGCGTCAAGGAAGGCCCCTTCACCGACTTCAATGGCACGGTGGAAGAGGTCAACTACGAAAAGAACAAGGTCCGTGTGTCGGTGACGATCTTTGGTCGTGCCACGCCGGTCGAACTCGAATTCAGTCAGGTCGAGAAAACCTGACGACGGTTCCGCGCCTTTCGACTCGGCGCGGAGCAATGTTGGTGAGTCGTTAACGTCGGGGAGCCTCTGTTCAAGTCTGAGGCGTTTGCACCCGCTAGGAGAAAAGCATGGCGAAAAAAATCGTCGGCTTCGTCAAGCTGCAAGTGCCAGCTGGCAAGGCCAACCCGTCCCCCCCCATTGGCCCCGCGTTGGGTCAGCGCGGCCTGAACATCATGGAATTCTGCAAGGCGTTCAACGCCCAGACCCAGGGTGTCGAGCCGGGTCTGCCGCTGCCGGTGGTGATCACCGCGTTCGCGGACAAGAGTTTCACCTTCATCATCAAGACGCCGCCCGCGACGACCCTGATCAAGAAGGCCATCAAGCTCGACAAGGGCTCTGCCAAACCGAATTCCGACAAGGTCGGCAAGATCACCCGGGCCCAGCTCGAGGAAATCGCCAAGACCAAGATGAAGGACATGACGGCCGCCGACCTCGACGCCGCAGTTCGTACCATCGCCGGTTCTGCCCGTTCCATGGGCGTGAATGTGGAGGGCGTGTAAATGTCCAAGCTCACCAAAAAGCAAAAAGCCCTGCAGGGCAAAGTTGACAGCATGAGGCTGTACGCGCTCGCCGATGCCCTGAGCATCGTGAAAGAGTGCGCCAACGCCAAGTTCGACGAATCCATCGACGTGGCCGTGCAGTTGGGCATTGACGCCAAGAAGTCGGACCAAGTGGTTCGTGGCGCTGTCGTGCTGCCCAATGGCACCGGCAAGACCAAGCGCGTCGCCGTGTTCGCCCAGGGTGCCAAGGCCGAGGAGGCCAAGGCCGCCGGTGCCGACATCGTCGGCATGGACGACCTGGCTGCCATGGTCAAGGCTGGCGACATGCCTTTCGACGTGGTGATCGCCGCTCCTGACGCGATGCGCGTGGTCGGCACGCTGGGCCAAATTCTGGGCCCCCGTGGCCTGATGCCTAACCCGAAGGTCGGCACCGTGACGCCGGACGTCGCCACGGCCGTGAAGAACGCCAAGGCGGGTCAGGTTCAGTTCCGTGTCGACAAGGCCGGTATCGTGCACTCCACGATCGGTCGTCGCTCGTTCGAATCCGACAAGCTGCAAAGCAACCTGGCCGCGCTGATCGACGCGCTGACCAAGGCCAAGCCGGCTTCCAGCAAGGGTGTGTACCTGCGCAAAGTGGCGGTTTCGTCAACGATGGGCGTGGGTGTCCGCGTGGACACGCAATCCATCGCGGCGTAATCGCAAGAAATTTGGGCGGCATGAAAGTGCCGCCCGATGTGGTGGGCTGTGGCGGCTGCAAAGCCGTTGCAGGTCATCCAAGACCGTTGGCGCGCGGGCAACCGCGCTTAATCGCAGAGCTCGAAGGTTCGCCTGACGGCTCAGGGCCAACGCAGATGGCGATCCCGCTGCAGATGGAATCCGTTCCGAAACAGTTGGTCGCTGCAATGAGGCGTGCTGGGAGGCAACCCGCCGAACAGCACATATTGAAGGAGTAGACCTTGAGTCTGAATCGCAGTGAGAAAGAAGCGGTCATCGCAGAAGTGACCGGCCTCGCAGCACAAGCTCAAACGCTGGTGATGGCGGAATACCGCGGCATCACGGTCGCTGCCATGACCAAATTGCGCTCCGATGCGCGCAGCAAGGGTGTGAGCCTGAGCGTGTTGAAAAACACGCTGGCCCGCCGTGCTGTCGCCGGATCCGCGTTTGACGTGGTGGCTGACCAGATGACCGGTCCGCTGATCTATGGCTTCTCCGTGGATGCCGTGGCCGCCGCCAAAGTGGTGGCCGACTTCGCGAAAACCAACGACAAGTTGGTGATTCGCGGTGGTGCATTCGCGGGCAAGGCCCTGGACGTCAACGGCGTCAAGCAGCTCGCCAACATCCCTTCCAAGGAAGTGTTGATGGCCCAGCTGTGTGGCTTGCTGATGTCGCCAATCTCCCGCACCGCCGTGGTGTTGGGCGCGCTGGCGGCCAAACGAGGCGAAGGCGCCGCCGAACCGGCGGCCGAGGCAGTCGCGGCTTAAGCCCGACCCGCCTTTTTCAGTTAACCAATTGTTAGGAAATCAAAATGGCATTCGATAAAGACGCATTTTTGACCGCGCTGGACAGCATGACGGTCATGGAACTCAACGACCTGGTGAAAGCCATCGAAGAGAAGTTTGGTGTGAGCGCTGCCGCCATGGCCGCTCCCGCTGCTGGCGGTGGCGCACCTGCTGCCGCTGCTGAAGAGAAGACCGAATTCAACGTGATGCTGCTCGAAGCCGGCGCCAACAAGGTGTCCGTCATCAAGGCCGTGCGCGAAATCACCGGTCTGGGCCTGAAAGAAGCCAAGGACCTGGTCGACGGCGCTCCCAAGGCTGTCAAGGAAGGCATTGCCAAGGCCGACGCCGAAGCCGCCAAGAAGAAGCTGGAAGAAGCCGGCGCGAAAGTCGAACTCAAGTAATTGGGTTGTACTCAAAAGGCTGGAGCGTCCCAAAGGGCCTCCAGCCTTTGGTGCTTACAGAGCACACCCAAAAGCAACGGTGCCGACGCTGTTTTTGAGTGTTTTCTGACCCCGACTGCAGAAGACGACTTGGTTCGGGTTGCGTGCAATGCGCAACCGTCCGCCAAAGGTTGGTAGTGGCCAGCCACCAAGCAAGTTGAGCGTGCTGCTCGACGCATTAGTCGCCAAAGACCCAGGACGCATGTCTTTGACCGGAGATTTCATGGCTTATTCATACACCGAACGCAAGCGCATCCGTAAAAGTTTCGGCAGCCGCGAGAGCGTGCTCGAAGTACCTTACCTGCTGCAAATGCAACGGGACGCCTACACCGCCTTCCTTCAAAAGGATTCGAGCCCCAAGAAACGAACCCACGAAGGTCTGCAGGCTGCTTTTGAAGCGGCTTTCCCGATCGTCTCCCACAACGGCTTTGTGGAGATGAAGTTCGTTGAATACAACCTGGCCAGGCCCGCCTTCGACGTGCGCGAATGCCAGACCCGGGGCTTGACGTTCGCCTCGGCCGTGCGCGCGCGCGTTCAGCTGATCATTTACGACCGCGAGTCGTCCACTTCGCAGTCCAAGGTGGTCAAGGAAGTGAAGGAACAAGAGGTCTACATGGGCGAAGTGCCCCTGATGACCGAAAAAGGCTCCTTCATCATCAACGGCACCGAGCGTGTCATCGTGTCGCAGTTGCACCGCTCGCCGGGCGTGTTCTTCGAGCACGACAAGGGCAAGACCCACAGCTCGGGCAAACTGCTGTTCTCCGCGCGCATCATCCCCTACCGCGGCTCCTGGCTCGACTTCGAGTTTGACCCGAAGGACATCCTGTACTTCCGCGTTGACCGCCGTCGCAAGATGCCCGTCACGATCCTGATGAAGGCCATTGGCCTGAACCCGGAATCGATCCTGGCCAACTTCTTCGTCAACGACAACTTCCGCTTGATGGACAGCGGCGCGCAGATGGAGTTCGTCGCCGAGCGCCTGCGCGGCGAGGTGGCCCGTTTCGACATCACCGACAAGTCTGGCAAGGTCGTCGTGGCAAAGGACAAGCGCGTCACGGCCCGCCACACCCGCGAGCTGGAGCAGTCCGGCACCACGCACATCAGCGTGCCCGAAGACTTCCTGATCGGCCGCGTGGTGGCCCGCAACATCGTGGACGCCGACACCGGCGAAATCATCGCCAAGGCCAACGACGAGCTGACCGAGGTGCTGCTCAAGAAGCTGCGCTCCACCGGCGTTCAGGATCTGCAGTGCATCTACACGAACGAACTCGACCAGGGCGCGTACATGTCGCAAACCCTGCGCATCGACGAAACCGTGGACGAGTTTGCCGCCCGCGTCGCCATCTACCGCATGATGCGCCCCGGCGAGCCGCCGACCGAGGACGCCGTGCAGGCCCTGTTCCAGCGCCTGTTCTACAACCCGGACACCTACGACCTGTCGCGCGTGGGCCGCATGAAGTTCAACGCCAAGATGGGCCGCGAGGAATCGACCGGCCCGATGGTGCTGACCAACGAAGACATCCTGGCCGTGGTCAAGATCCTCGTGGACTTGCGCAACGGCCGCGGCGAAGTCGATGACATCGACCACCTGGGCAACCGCCGCGTGCGCTGCGTCGGTGAACTCGCCGAGAACCAGTACCGCACCGGTCTGGCCCGCATCGAGAAGGCTGTGAAGGAGCGTCTGGGCCAGGCCGAGCAAGAGCCGCTGATGCCGCACGACCTGATCAACTCCAAGCCGATCTCCGCGGCCCTGAAAGAGTTCTTCGGCGCCTCGCAGCTGTCGCAGTTCATGGACCAGACCAACCCGCTCGCGGAAATCACCCACAAGCGCCGCGTCTCGGCCCTGGGCCCGGGCGGTTTGACGCGCGAGCGTGCCGGCTTTGAGGTGCGCGACGTGCACGTGACCCACTACGGCCGCGTCTGCCCGATCGAAACGCCGGAAGGCCCGAACATCGGCCTGATCAACTCGCTGGCGCTGTACGCCCGCCTGAATGAATACGGTTTCATCGAGACCCCGTACCGCCGCGTGGCGGACAGCAAGGTGACGATGCAGATCGATTACCTGTCGGCCATCGAGGAAGGCAAGTACGTGATTGCCCAGGCCAACGCGGCCCTGGACAAGGACGGCAAGCTGACCGGCGATCTGGTGTCGGCCCGCGAGAAGGGTGAATCGATTCTGGTCGGCGCCGAGCGCGTGCAGTACATGGACGTGTCGCCTGCGCAGATCGTTTCGGTCGCTGCCTCGCTTGTGCCCTTCCTGGAACACGACGATGCGAACCGCGCGTTGATGGGCGCCAACATGTCTCGCCAGGCTGTGCCCGTGCTGCGCCCGGAAAAGCCGATGGTCGGCACCGGCATCGAGCGCGTCGCCGCGGTCGACTCCGGCACCGTGGTGACCGCCACCCGTGGCGGCCTGGTGGATTACGTCGATGCCACCCGCATCGTGATCCGTGTGAACGACGCCGAAGCACAGGCTGGCGAAGTTGGCGTGGACATCTACAACCTGA
>JAHFQI010000037.1 GCA_023259355.1 Comamonadaceae bacterium | reverse complement strand
CAACAACCGCAGCGGCTGGGGCTCGCCCGGCGAGGACTACGTGACGCTGGCACTGGGCCGCGACTACTCGGATGTGTCACCGATGCGCGGCGTGATCCATGGCGGCGCCAGGCACACACTCTCCGTCGCCGTGACCGTGGAGCCGCTGGACGAAACGCCCGCCAGCGCCGCCGCGCATGGCCCCGCCCCGGACGCCACCGGGGCATCCGCCGGGGCGACCCAGGGGCCTCTGCCACCTCTCGCGCCCCTGGCACCACTTCCACCCCTCGAACCACTTCCGGGAATGCCGAATGAACATCAACGACAAACTCAAGGCCTTTAACATCACCCTGCCCCCCGTGGCCGTGCCCGCTGCCGCCTACCTGCCCTTCGTGCAGACCGGCAACCTGGTGTTCCTCTCCGGCCACATTGCGAAAAAGGACGGCAAACCCTGGGTCGGCCAGTTCGGCCGGGACATGACCACCGCCGAAGGCCAGGCCGCCGCGCGCGCCGTGGCCATCGACCTCATGGGTACGCTGCAGGCCGCCTGCCAGGCCGCCGGCGGCGACCTCAACAAGGTCAAGCGCATCGTCAAGGTGATGAGCCTGGTGAACTCCACCGCCGATTTCACCGAGCAGCACCTGATCACCAACGGCTGCTCCGAGCTGCTGGGCCAGGTCTTCGGCGACAAGGGCGCGCACGCGCGCAGCGCCTTCGGCGTGGCGCAGATTCCGCTCGGGGCCTGTGTCGAAATCGAGCTGATCGCAGAGCTGGCCTGAGCGACCTGCCTGCGCCGTGGGTCAGCCCTGGCGCGGCGGAATCGGCAGCACCGGCATCACCTCCACCCCGTCGCCCGGGAAGATGGCGAAGTGCGGGTGGTTCTCGAACAGGCGCGCCGCCGCCTCGTGCGACTCGGCCTGCACCACGGTGTAGCCGCCCATGGCATTGCGGATGTCGGCCACGCCGGCCGCCGTCACACGCTTGGTGCGCCCGAGAGGGCCGCCCAGCGACACAATGCTCTCGCGGTGCCGATCGACCCAGGCGTGCCAAGCCTCCAGGCCTTCGGCCATGCGCCGCGCCTGCTCATCGGCGGGCAGCGCCTGCCACCGTGCCATGGATTCAGGTGAGCCGGTGAAGATGGCCAGAAAAGTGTTCATGGGGACCTTCTGTCGGACTGGGGTGGCACCAGCGCACGCCCGCTGGCGTTCATGATGCCACTGCTACCGCCGGCCCTCAACATGCCGGGCGAAATTGTCCAGAATGGCCTGCCAGCCCGCACGCTGCTGCTCCACGGAATGCGTTGGCTCCGCGTCGAAAGTTTCACGCACGGTGACGCCGCCGGCCCCGGCCAGGAACTCAACCCGCAACGTGCGTTCACCGAACGAACATTCAATCAACTCGTTCGTCACGAGCTTCGTGTAGGTTCCGGCGAAGTCGAATCCCATGCTACCGTCCTTGGCCTCCATGCGCGACGAGAAGGCGCCGCCGACGCGCAGGTCCACGGATGCGCGGGTGGTGTGCCAATCCTCGGACGCCGTGTTCCACTGCTTGATGTCGTCCGGCGTGGTCCAGGCGCGCCAGACAGCCTCGACAGGGGCCAGGACGATGGTTTCAACGGTGATCTGCATTGGAGGACTCCTGAAGCTGCGTCGGGGTTGAACCGCCAATCAGGCGGCAACTCATGTGGACGCCGGTGTGATGGCGCCAGGCCCTCATTTTGAGCTGGCTGTCGTTCACATGCCCATCCCGTTTGGTGATTTTTTTCGAGTACCGCCGCTTGCAACGCATCAGAGCAAGCCTGCCTTGTCGTTGCGACCGCCAAGCGGCGGCTCCGGCATGACGACTTGATCACCCAACGGAACTTCGTGGCGTGATCCCGGGTCTGTCCCCCCAACACCACAGCAAGACCTCCGGATGCAACGTCGACACTCATGGGCTGCCATCGCGGCCCTGCCCTCCCTGGCCATGACCCCGCTCTCCGAGGCGGCCCTTCAGCCCGTACTGCAGGCGCTCAAGCCCTCACCCACCATGCCCGTGCTGTTCGTGGGCCATGGCAGTCCCATGAACGCAATCGGGGACAACGCCTGGCGCCGCAAGTGGCAAGCCTTGGGGGCCGACCTGCTGAAACGCGCGGCCCCGCCGCAGCTGATCCTGTGCATCTCGGCGCACTGGCTGACACGCGGCGGCTGGCAGATCACCGGGATGGCCCAGCCCAAGACCATCCATGACTTCGGTGGGTTTCCCCAGGAACTCTTCGACCAGCAATACCCGGCTCCCGGTGCGCCGGCCGTTGCAGCCAGCCTCGCCCAGGAACTGAAGTCCCCGGCGACAGGCCAGCCGCTGGGCATCGATCCGTCCGAATGGGGCTTTGACCATGGCACCTGGTCGGTGCTCAAGCCCATGTTTCCCCAGGCCCGGATTCCCGTGCTGCAACTCAGCATGGACTACAGCCGCCCGCCGGCCGAGCACTATGCCCTGGGGCAGCAGCTGGGCAAGCTGCGTTCGCGCGGCGTGCTGATCGTGGGCAGCGGCAACATCGTGCACAACCTGCGCGCCACCCAGCGGGAGGCTGCGGCCAATGCGGCTTACGACTGGGCCATCGCGTTCGACAGCACCATTCAGGCCCAGATCGCAAAAGGGCAACTGGACGCCTTGCCCAACTTCCAGACGCAGGGGGAAACGGCCCGGCTGGCCCACCCCACGTACGAACATTACCTGCCCCTGCTTTACGCGGCGGGCGCGGTGCGCTCCACCGAAATGCCGCAATTCTTCAACACCGGTTTTCAGTCGGCATCGATTTCCATGCGCTCGGTTCTGTGGGGGTGATGGGACGGGCTTTTATTCGACTCTCGTCACACTGGCGGGTTTGAAGCCCAGGTCCGCCGCCTTGCCCTTGCGCGCGCGGGCAGCGCGGGCGTTGTTGAGGCTGCGGATTTCCAGCGTTTCCTCGCGCGCCTTGCCGCCCCGGCCGATGCCTTCGATGCGGATGCTGCGGGTGTAGGCGGCAGCACCTGCCAGCGTGTCCTTGGCCTCCAGGTCGATGAGCATGAGGCCACGCCCGCCGTTGGCCATGGCGCGCAGTTCGCCGATGTCAAAGGTCAGGATGCGTCCGCCCGTCGATGCGCAGGCCACATGCGTGGCTGGCGCCAGTGGTGGCGCGCCGTTGCCGGAGGCCGGCAAACTGGCGAGCGACGGGGCGCACACGGTTTCGCCTTCGCCCAGCGACATGAAGGCCTTGCCGGCCTTCTGGCGCGAAATCATGTTCTCCACCGTGGCCAGGAAGCCGTAGCCGCCGGAGCTGGCCAGCAGCAAAGTGGCAGCAGCCGGCCCGGCGAAATAATGCACCAGTTGCGTGCCTGACTCCTGCTCAATCAGCGTCGTGACGGGTTGCCCATCGCCCCGTGCACCAGGAAGGGACGAAACAGGCACCGAATACAGGCGTCCGTTGCTGCCGAAAGCCAGCAGCGTATCGACGGTGCGGCACTCGAAGGCGCCATACAGGCTGTCGCCCGCCTTGAAGCTGTATTCCGGCGCCGCGCTGGCCGCGGCGCCATTGCGGTCGCGTGCCCAGCCTTTCTGGGCGCGCACCCAGCCCTTTTGCGACACCACCACAGTCACGGGCTCGTCCACCACCCGGACTTCGAGCACGGCCTTCTTCTCGGCCTGGATCAGCGTGCGGCGCGGGTCGGCAAACGTCTTGGCATCGGCCTCGATTTCCTTGACCATCAGGCGCCGCAGGCTGGCCGGGTTGCCCAGGATGTCTTCGAGCTTCGCGCCTTCATCGCGCAGGCTGGCAAGCTCCTGCTCGATCTTGATGGCTTCGAGCCGCGCGAGCTGGCGCAGGCGGATTTCAAGGATGTCCTCGGCCTGCCGGTCCGACAGGTTGAACCGCGCAATCAGCGCCGCCTTGGGCTCGTCGCTCTGGCGGATGATGGCGATCACCTCGTCGATGTTGAGCAGCACGATCTGCCGCCCTTCGAGGATGTGGGTGCGGTCGCGGACCTTGTCCAGGCGGTGCTGCGAGCGCCGCGTGATCGTGGCCTGGCGGAATTCGATCCACTCCAGCAGCATCTGGCGCAGCGATTTCAGCACCGGCCGGCCGTCCAGCCCGACCATGGTGAGGTTGATCGGCGCCGAGGTTTCCAGGCTGGTGTGGGCCAGCAGCGTGGTGATGAGTTCCTGCTGTTCGATGCGGCTGGTCTTGGGCTCGCAGACCAGGCGCACCGCGGCGTCCTTGCTGGACTCGTCGCGCACCACGTCGAGCACCGCCAGCACGCTGGCCTTGAGCTGGTTCTGGTCCTGCGTGAGCGCCTTCTTGCCGGCCTTGACCTTGGGGTTGGTGATCTCCTCGATCTCTTCGAGCACCCGCTGCGTGCTGACGCCGGGCGGCAGCTCGGTGACGACCAGTTGCCACTGGCCACGCGCCAGATCCTCGATCTTCCAGCGCGCGCGGCATTTGAGCGATCCGCGGCCGGTCCGGTAGGCGTCGGCAATGTCGCCGGCCGAGCTGATGATCTGGCCGCCGCCCGGGTAGTCGGGCCCGGGGATCAGCGCGAAAAGTTCTTCGTCGGCGAGCTTCGGCGTCTTGATCAGCGCCACGCAGGCATCGGCGATCTCGCGCAGGTTGTGGCTCGGAATTTCGGTGGCCAGGCCCACGGCAATGCCGCTCGCGCCGTTGAGCAGCGCGAACGGCAGGCGTGCCGGCAGCTGCCTCGGTTCCTCGGTGGAACCATCGTAGTTGGGCTGGAAGTCCACCGTGCCTTCGTCGATCTCGTCGAGCAGCAGGCTGGTGATTTTGGCCAGGCGCGCCTCGGTGTAGCGCATGGCGGCAGCGCCATCGCCGTCGCGCGAGCCGAAGTTGCCCTGGCCGTCGATCAGCGGGTAGCGCTGCGAGAAATCCTGCGCCATGCGCACCAGCGCGTCGTAAGCCGCCTGGTCGCCGTGCGGATGAAAGCGGCCCAGCACGTCGCCGACCACGCGGGCCGACTTGACCGGCTTGGCGCCGGTGTTGCCGTTGGGCCCGCCAAAGCCCAGGCCCATGCGCGACATGCTGTAGAGAATGCGCCGCTGAACCGGCTTCTGGCCGTCGCACACATCGGGCAACGCACGGCCCTTGACCACGCTCAGGGCGTATTCGAGGTAGGCGCGCTGGGCGTAGGTGGCGAGGTTGAGCGAGTCATCGGACTCGGGCGGGGCGAAATCGAGTGTCGGTTGGTCGTTCATCAATAAAAAGCGTCACTCACGGGTGCGGCCGCAGGGACTGCCGCGCCCGGAAAGGAAGGGGAAATCATGTTGGTGCGGCCCACGGCACCGCCCTGGGCCGCACCCGCGCCACCGGGCGCCAGGGTCATGCGAACCCGCGCGGTGGCCTGCTGGTACGTCACCATGGCGGGCGGCTTGAGCAGCGCGTAGAGCTGCATCACGGTCTTGACGTAGTTCTGCGTCTCCCGGAAATTCGGCACGCGGTTGCCGGCGCGTTGCACCGCGCCCTCGCCCGCGTTGTAGGCGGCCAGCGCCAACTCCAGCTGACCGGGAAACAGCTTGATGAGGTCGCTCAGGTAGCGCGTGCCGGCATGGATGTTGGTGCGCGGGTCGGCCAGCTTTTGCTCGACCGTGGCGCGCTTGTCGGCGGCCACGCCGTAGCGCCCGGCTGTGGCGGGCATCAACTGCATGAGCCCGACGGCGCCCTTGGGCGACACGGCCGAGGCGTCGAAACCCGACTCCGTGGCGATCAGCGCCTTGAGCAGTTCGTAGTCGATGTTGTGCGTTGCCGACGCCTCGCGCAGCACGTGCTTGACCGATCTGAAGCCCGGCGCCACCTCGAAATAGGCAATCAGCTTCGGCTGTGCGGTGGGCACCGCCACCGGCCGCGCCGTGGCCGCGCCCTGTGCGTCCGGGGCCCTGAATGCGTCGCGCGAGTCAAACGTGCCGCTCCCCCGGTAAAACAGCTCGTAGCGGGCGTCCAGCGGCTCGGCGGCAAAGTGGGCCGTGCCTTTGTCATCGATGTAGCCCCAGACATCCGCCCGCGCCGCGCCGTGCCATAGCGTCAGCAGCAAAAGTCCAGCCAAGGCAGGCCCTGCGCCACGGCAGCGCATGAAACGGGCAAAACGGGAGAAGAGCGTCATCCGGGAGAGTTCAAACGTCGATTTCCACGGCATCGCCGTGCAATTCCATGAGCTCGCGGCGGGCCGCAGCCTCGCCCTTGCCCATGAGTTTGGTGATCAGGCTTTCAGTCTGCAGAAAGTCCAGCGCACCCAGTTGCACCGGCAGCAGGCGGCGCGTGTCTGGATTGAGCGTGGTGTCCCACAATTGTTCCGCATTCATCTCACCCAGGCCCTTGAAACGGCTGATGCTCCAGGCGCCTTCGCGAACGCCTTCCTTGCGCAATTTATCCAGAATGGCCGTCAGTTCGCCCTCGTCGAGGGCATAGGCCTTGGACGCCGGCTTCTTGCCGCGTGCGGGGGCGTCCACGCGGAACAGCGGCGGGCGGGCCACGAACACATGGCCGGCGTCGATGAGCTTGGGAAAATGCCGGAAGAACAATGTCAGCAGCAACACCTGGATGTGCGAGCCGTCGACGTCAGCGTCGCTCAGGATGCAGACCTTGCCATAACGCAGGCCGGAGAGGTCGGGCGTGTCATCGGGGCCGTGCGGGTCGACGCCGATGGCCACGGCGATGTCGTGGATCTCGTTGTTGGCAAACAGCCGGTCGCGCTCGACCTCCCAGGTGTTGAGCACCTTGCCGCGCAGCGGCAGGATGGCCTGGCTTTCCTTGTCGCGGCCCATCTTGGCACTGCCACCGGCCGAGTCGCCTTCGACGAGGAAAACTTCGTTGTGCGCGATGTCGCGGCTTTCGCAGTCGGTCAGCTTGCCCGGCAACACGGCCACGCCAGAACCCTTGCGTTTTTCGACTTTCTGCCCGGCCTTCTGGCGTGTCTGCGCAGCCTTGATGGCGAGTTCGGCGAGTTTCCTGCCGTACTCCACATGCTCGTTGAGCCAGAGTTCGAGCGCCGGGCGCACGAAACTCGACACGAGGCGCACCGCGTCGCGCGAGTTCAGGCGCTCTTTGATCTGCCCCTGGAATTGCGGGTCCAGCACCTTGGCAGAGAGAACGTACGAAGCCCGGGCAAACACGTCCTCCGGCAGCAGCTTGACACCCTTGGGCAGCAGCGAATGCAGGTCGATGAAGCTTTTGACCGCATTGAACACGCCGTCGCGCAGGCCCGACTCGTGCGTGCCGCCGGCGCTGGTGGGAATGAGGTTGACGTAGCTCTCACGCACGGCCTGGCCGTCTTCGGTGAAGGCCAGGCACCAGGCTGCGCCCTCACCTTCGGCAAAACTGTCGTGCTGGCCGTCGGCGAAACCCTCGCCCTCGAACAGGGGAATCACTGGCTCGCCGTTCAAGGTCTGCATCAGGTAGTCGCGCAGGCCGCCCTTGTAGAGCCAGGTCTGCACGTCCTTGGTCTTCTCGACCGTCAGCGTCACGCTCACGCCCGGCATCAGCACAGCCTTGCTGCGCAGCAGATGGGTGAGTTCGTGGATCGGCAGCACAGCCGATTCGAAATACTTCGCATCGGGCCAGACCCGCACGGAAGTGCCCTGCCTGCGGTCGCCGTCGCCATTCGGCCGCAGCGCCAGCGGCTCGATCACGTCGCCGCCCGAGAACACCAGCCGCGCCACCTGGCCTTCGCGGTAGCTGGTGGCTTCGAGCCGGTGGCTCAGGGCGTTGGTCACGGAAACGCCCACGCCGTGCAGGCCGCCCGAGAAACTGTAGGCGCCGCCCTTGCCCTTGTCGAACTTGCCGCCCGCGTGCAGGCGGGTGAACACCAGCTCGATCACCGGCGCCTTTTCCTCGGGGTGCAGGCCGAACGGGATACCGCGGCCGTCGTCGTCCACGCTCACCGAGCCGTCCGTGTGCAGCGTCACCTTGATCTTTTTGCCGTGGCCCGCCAGGGCCTCGTCGGCCGCGTTGTCCAGCACTTCCTGGATCACATGCAGCGGGTTGTCGGTGCGCGTGTACATGCCCGGGCGCTGCTTCACGGGCTCCAGGCCCTTGAGCACGCGGATGGAGCCTTCGGAGTACTCAGCGGGTAATTTGGCGGCGGGATTCGTTGACATGGTGGCGGATTGTAGTCCGCCTCGCCCCAAACACTGGATGCATCCACAGCCAGCAAGCCCCTCGTTACGGGGCGTGGCAGCGGGAATCGCCAGTATTCGCTACATTTCCCCGGTGCCCTCCGCCCCCAAAACCCTCTCGATCACGCAGGTCCTGGCCTGTGGCGCCGCCGTCGTCACCCTGTCCATGGGCATCCGCCACGGCTTCGGCCTGTGGCTGCAGCCCGTCATCCAGACCCAGGGCTGGACGCGCGAGACCTTCGCCTTCGCCCTCGCGATCCAGAACCTGATGTGGGGCTTCTCGGGCATCTTTGCCGGCATGCTCGCCGACCGCTTCGGCGCATTTCGGGTGATCATCGCCGGCGCCATTCTCTATGCACTGGGCCTGTTCGGCATGGCCCATGCGCCGACGCCGATGTTGTTTGCCGCCACGGCGGGCGTGCTGATCGGCATGGCGCAGGCCGGCACCACCTATGCCGTGATCTATGGCGTGATCGGCCGCAATGTGCCGGCCAGCAAGCGGTCCAGGGCTATGGGCATTTCGGCGGCGGCGGGCTCGTTCGGCCAGTTCCTGATGGTGCCGACCGAGGGTTTCCTGATCGGCAGCTTCGGCTGGCAGCAGGCGCTGGTGATTCTGGGCATTGCCGCGCTGCTGATCGTGCCGCTGGCCTGGGGCCTGCGGGAACCGGGCTTTGCCGGCGGCGGCGTGATCCACCGCGAGCAGACCATCGTCCAGGCGCTGCGCGAAGCGTTCAAGTACCCGAGCTTCCAGCTGCTGATGGCCGGCTACTTCGTCTGCGGCTTCCAGGTGGTGTTCATCGGCGTGCACATGCCGAGCTACCTCAAGGACAAGGGCCTTTCGCCGCAGGTGGCCAGCTACGCGCTGGCGCTGATCGGGCTGTTCAACGTCTTCGGCACCTATGCCGCCGGTGTGCTGGGGCAAAACCTGGCCAAGCGCAAGATCCTGGCTTTCATCTACCTGGCGCGCTCGGTGGCCATCGTGGCCTTCCTGCTCGCGCCGCTGACGCCGATGAGCGTCTATGTCTTTTCCAGCGTCATGGGGCTGCTGTGGCTGTCCACCGTGCCGCCGACCAATGCCGCGGTGGCGCAGATTTTTGGCGTGGCGCACCTGTCGATGCTCGGCGGCTTCGTGTTTTTCAGCCACCAGATCGGCAGCTTCATGGGGGTGTGGCTGGGCGGCTACCTGTACGACAAGACCGGCAGCTATGACGTCGTCTGGTACATCGCGATCGCCCTGGGTGTTTTCGCCGCGCTGGTCAATCTGCCGGTGAAGGAAACCGCCATCGTCCGCCCCCCCAAACCCGGCTCGCGCACCGGCGCGCAGTCCGCCTGAGCATGGCGCCACGGCACAGACTCCTGGCGTATGCGGCGGCCCTGGCCGTGCTGCTGGGTGTTTTCACGCTCTACACCCGGCCCGAATTCCTGGTGAATCTGGCGGACCAACTCTGGAGCTGCTTTTGACCCCTTCCCAAAATCACGGCAGCGAGCCGCCATCGCCCTGGGTGCAGCGCTGGTCGCATCTGATGGCGCCCGGCGGCACGGTGCTGGACGTGGCCTGCGGCCTGGGCCGCCATGTGCGCTGGTTTGCCGGCCTGAATCACCCGGTCTGCGGCGTGGACCGGTCGCCCGAGGCCATCGACGCCGTGGCTGCCGTGGCGTCCGTGAACCCGGTGGAAGCGGTGCTGGCCGACATCGAAAACGGCCCCTGGCCCTTCGCCGGTCGCCATTTTGACGCCGTGGTCGTTACAAACTACCTCTGGCGCCCGCTGCTGCCGGTGATGATGCAAAGCCTGGCTCCCGGCGGCGTGCTGATTTACGAGACCTTCGCCGCCGGCAACGAAACCGTGGGCAAACCGTCCCGGCCCGACTTCCTGCTGCAACCCGGCGAACTGCTCGCGGCCTGCGCCAGCCTGCGCGTGGTGGCCTACGAAGACGGCTTTCTGGATCACCCGCCGCGCTTTGTGCAGCGCATCGCCGCGGTACGCGCGCGCCCTGGCGAGGGGCTGCGCCGTCACCCGCTGTGACGGCGGGGACCGGCCGGCACTCGTTAGTTAGAATGCTCTTTTACCGTTTACACATGCGGACATGACATCCTCCTATCGCCCCATCTCGGGCAGCATTCCCGCCCTGGTCACCCCGATGCTCGAAGACGGCAGCGTGGACTACCCCACCCTGCGCAAGCTCATCGACTGGCACATCGCCGAAGGCACTGACTGCATCGGCGTGGTGGGCACCACGGGGGAATCCCCCACGGTCAATGTGGAGGAACACTGCGAGATCATCCGCGTGTCGGTCGAGCAGGCCCGGGGGCGCGTGCCCATCATGGCCGGTTGCGGCGCCAACTCCACGGCAGAGGCCATCGAGCTGGCGAAGTTCGCAAAAAAGGTCGGTGCCGACTGCCAGTTGCAGGTCGTGCCCTACTACAACAAGCCCACGCAGGAAGGCCAGTACCAGCACTTCAAGGCCATCGCCGAGGCCGTGGGTGACCTGCCCATCATCCTGTACAACGTGCCAGGACGCACCGTGGCCGATATGGCGCACGACACCGTCCTGCGCCTGGCCCAGGTGCCGGGCATCGTTGGCATCAAGGAAGCCACCGGCAACATCGAACGCGCGCAGTGGCTGATCCGTGACGTGCCCGAGGGTTTTGCCGTGTATTCCGGTGACGACCCCACCGCTGTCGCGTTGATGCTCTGCGGCGGCCAGGGCAATATCAGCGTGACGGCCAACGTGGCGCCCCGCCTGATGCACGATCTGTGCGTGGCCGCCATGGCCGGCGACGTGAAGCGCGCCATGGAAATCCAGTTCAGGCTGATGCCGGTGCACAAGCACCTGTTCGTCGAGGCCAACCCGATCCCTGTGAAATGGGCCATGGCCCGCCTGGGTCGGTGCGGAGGCACCCTGCGCCTGCCCATGACGCCACTTTCCGCCTCGTACGAGCCCGTGGTTGAAGCGGCGCTGCGCGCCAGCGGCCTGCTCTGACCTCCCAAGAACCCAGAGGAATATTCCCGTGAAGCAATTTGCAAAGCTGGGCCGCCGGCTCGGATGGATCAGCCTGATGCTGTCCCTGTCAGCCTGTTCGGTGCTTGAAGGCGACAAGATTGATTACAAGAGCGCGGCCAAGGCGCCCTCACTCGAAATCCCGCCCGACCTGACGCAGTTGTCGCGCGAGTCGCGGTACACCGTCCCGGGCGCGGCCGTCACCGCCAGCGGCTACAAGGTTGGGCAGGCCGCACCCGGCGCGCCCGTGGCCGCCGCGACCGTCGGCGACGTCCGCATCGAACGCTCGGGAACCCAGCGCTGGCTCGTGGTCAACCGCACCGCGGAACAGTTGTGGGGCCCGGTGCGCGACTTCTGGCAGGAAAGCGGTTTTCTGCTCACCATTGACCAGCCGGACCTGGGCATCCTGGAGACCGACTGGAATGAAAACCGCGCGAAGTTGCCGCAGGACTTCATCCGCAGCACGATTGGCAAGGCACTGGATTCACTGTATTCCACCGCGGAGCGCGACAAATTCCGCACCCGGCTCGAACGCACCAGTGGCGGAACCGAAATCTACATCAGCCACCGCGGCATGATGGAGGTGTACGCCAACGAGCAACAAGGAAACACCGTCTGGCAGCCTCGCCCGAGCGACCCCGAACTCGAGGCCGAATTCCTGCGTCGCCTGATGGTCAAGCTGGGCGTTCCGCAAGAGCAGTCCAAGGCCCTGATCGCCTCGGGCACCGCCAAGACCGGCGCCCGCGTGACCACGGCCAACAACGTGCCCGTGGTGCAGATCGAAGAGAGCTTTGACCGCGCCTGGCGCCGTGTGGGCCTCGCGCTGGACCGCACCGGTTTCACCGTGGAAGACCGCGACCGCAGCCAGGGCACCTACTTTGTGCGTTATGTGGAACCCAATGCCGCCAAGGACCCCAGCTTCCTGGGCAAGCTTTTCGGCGCGAAGCCGGCCAGCTCGACCCCGCTGAAATACCGCGTTTCTGTACGCGCCGCCGGCGAAGCGACCACCGTCTCGGTTCTCAATGCCACCGGCGAGCCGGAGGCCTCGGACACCGCCAAGCGCATCCTGCAGGTGATCGCCGACGACCTGAAATAAGGGCAGCGCCCGCATGCTGCGCTTCAAGAGCCTGGGCAGCGGCAGTTCGGGCAATGCCACCGTGGTCGAAGCCCGCAGCGGGTCGGGCGTGACGCGGCTGCTGGTGGATTGCGGACTGGGCCTGCGAGCGCTGGAACGGCGCCTCGCGCAGGCCGGCCTTGTCACCGGTGATATCAACGCCATCTTCATCACCCACGAGCACAGCGACCATGTCGGGTGCGCGCGGGCCTTGGCCTTGCGCGAGCGCATCCCGGTGTGGATGAGCCACGGCACCTGGTTGGCTACCGGCGCCGCCGATTTTGACGGGCTGCTGAACACGGCCGTTCATGCCCAGGCCATCGATGTGGGCGACCTCCGCCTGCACCCTTTCGCGGTGCCGCACGACGCCCGCGAGCCGCTGCAGCTGACCTGCACCGATGGCGCGACCCGCCTGGGCGTGCTCACTGACCTGGGACATGCCACGGCCGATGTGCTGGACCAGCTGGCGAATTGCCAGGCCCTGCTGCTGGAATGCAACCACGACCCGGACCTGCTTGCCGCGTCGGCCTATCCGGCGTTCCTCAAGCGGCGCGTGGGCGGCTCGCACGGTCACCTGGCCAATGCCGCCGCCGCGGCTGTCCTGCAAGCCGTACGGCACGACACGCTGCGTCACGTGGTCGCGGCCCACCTGAGTGCCAGAAACAACCGGCCAGCCCTGGCACGCGCCGCGCTGGCGGGGGTGTTGGGTTGCGTGGAGGACGACGTCGCCGTGGCCGATGCGGCGCTGGGCACCGAATGGATGTGCGCCTGAGGAGGCCCCGCCCCAGTACCCGGACTGTCACCAGGCGCATCAGAACAGAAGGCGAGCACCCATGAAAAAAGCCACCTTGCGGTGGCTTTTTTTGCAATCGCAAGAAGCGATTACTTCTTCATGGCGTCCTTGGCAGCGTCAGCAGCGCCCTTGGCGGCATCGGCAGCGCCCTTGGCGGCATCAGCAGCACCCTTGACGGCTTCAACAGCGCCGGAAGCAGCAGCAGCAGCGCCGGAAGCGGCAGCAGCAGCGCCGGAAGCGGCGGCGTCAGCAGGCGCGGCAGCAGGAGCCGGGGCAGCGGCGGGAGCCGGAGCCGGTGCAGGAGCGGCTTCTTCTTTTTTGCCACAAGCGGCCAGGGCAGCGGCAGCGATCAGGGTTGCCAGAACGAGCGATTTTTTCATTTCAATATTCCTTAGAGGATTAGACAAAAACAATTTCCGGAAACTGTCAGTGCGACTGCGGGAGCCGCCATGACTGAGAGAAAGCACTCGAGCTCTTTCCGCTCAGCCAACAATTATAGCCTGACAGGCACGCAATACTTACAAACCCTGACTCAGCTCGCCAACCGGAATGGGCCCTACAAGCCCAGCGTGGTGGCCGGGAAACCCGGCGAGCTGTGGCGCATCCATTCATCGAGCGACTCCCTCAAGGCCACTCTTCGCTCGGGAATCGCTGTGCAGACACCCGTGCAGCGCTCCGGATCCACGCGATGAAGCACCCAGCTGGAAGCCCACAAGGCACTGGGCATGTCCAGCGGGTCCGCTGTTGCGCGGCGGCGACAGTCAATGATGTGGGACCAGGTGATTCGCCAGGTGACAAAGCGCGGATGGCTCCGGATAACCTCGTCGTAACGCCGGGCCAGCATCACCAGACTCCGGCCAGGCCGGGCCCATGCCTGCAGCGACTCGACCACCGCCCGCTCGCCCAGAGGCCAATCGTGAAAATCCGCGTCGCTCAGGATGATTTCGCGCCAGCCCTCGCGGGCCGCACAGGCCAGCGCCACGCGCACCCGCTCCCGGAAGGCCTCTCGGCCCTCAAATCGGCCTTCGGGCAAGGCGGGCGGCACCGGCTCGCCGCGGATTGTTTCAGTCGTCGTCATGCAACCACCCCGCTTCATGCCAGCTGGTCATGAGATCGTGCGCGCCAGCGCTTGCACGGGCCACGTCGGCCGCCGCCAGCCGGCGCAGATCGGCCAGACGCCGCATCAGCACCGCATCGCGGCCCGACGCGCGGTAACTGTCCCCGTTGATGAAAATGTGCTGGTCGTCGAACATCATGCGGGTACGGCGGTCCAGCACCACGGCGCCCAGGCCGGCTGGCGGCTGCGCGGTTTCAAACCACACGTTGGCCTTGGGCTCGGAGAGGTATTCGCCGAGCAGGCATTGCAGCTCGGTCGGGTCGTTGAGCACGGCCTGCAACGCGTCGCGCGCGAAGTCCATCATCTGCGGCGGAATGCCGCCGGGAGAATCGACCGCGGGCTGCCCCGGATCGCGGTAAACCGCCGTGCCGGCGGCCTCGTCGGCGTCCTCCGCCAGACGTTGGAGCAGTTCGCGCGCCAGCTCGCCCCGCGCTGGTTGCCGGAAACCGATGGAGTAGGTCATGCACTCGCCCACCGCGACACCGTCATGCGCCCAGCGCGGAGGCAGGTAGAGCATGTCGCCAGGCTCAAGCACGTACTCCTCCTCGGGCTGAAAGTTGGCCAGGATCTTGAGCGGCAGGCCTTCGACCAGGCTCAGGTCCTTCTGGCGGCCGATGCGCCAGCGACGCTCGCCATGCGCCTGCAGCAGGAACACGTCGTAACTGTCGAAATGCGGACCGACACCGCCGCCGTTCGTGGCATAGCTGATCATCACATCGTCAAGCCGCGCGTCGGGCACGAAACGGAACTGCTGCATCAGCCGGTGCACACCGTCGTCATGCAGGTCCACGCCCTGCACCAGCATCGTCCAGTCGGGCGTCTTGAGCGCCGGAAAGGCGCGTCGTTCAAACGGCCCACGCTTGAATTGCCAGCCTTTTTTGCCCTGGCTGAGCAGCCGCGACTCCACGTCGTCGCGGGCCGCGAGCGCAAACAGCGCCGCGCGGTCCAGCAGGGGCGTGAAGCCGGGAATCGCCTGGCGCACCAGCAGGGGTTTCTTCTGCCAGTGGCGTTTCATGAATTGCCGGGGCGACAGGCCGCCGAGCAGTTGCAGGGGTTGGTTGATGTCCATGGGACAATTCTCCTATGGAAATCACTCAACAATGCGTGGTCGCGCTGACCTGGACGCTCAAGGACACACTGGGCGAGATACTGGACGTGCTCGATGAGCCCGTGGAATTTCTGGTGGGCGGCAACGACCTTCTGCCCAAAATCGAGGAAGCGCTGCAGGGCCACGAAACCGGCGCGAAGCTGGACCTGCACATCGAGCCCGAGGAAGCGTTTGGCGACTTCAACGACCAGCTGCTGTTTCTGGAGCCGCGTGTGCTGTTCCCCGCGGAGCTGGAGGAAGGCATGACCCTGGAAGGCAGCGCCCTGCCCGCCGGCACGAATCCGGACGCCCCGAAAAACGCGCTGTACACGGTCACCGAGATCTACCCCGAGCACATCGTGCTCGACGGCAACCACCCGCTGGCCGGCATTGCGATCCGCCTGAGCCTGAAAGTCGAAGCGGTGCGCGAAGCCACCGAAGAGGAAATCGGCCGCGGCAGCTGCGGCACCGGTTTCTTCAAGATCGAGACGACGGCGCCAGGCAACGACACCTTGCACTGACGCGTCCCGCAGGGCAACGGCCCGTCAGGATTTCCCGGTGGAGCCGTAGCCGCCCTCGCCGCGCGTGCTCACGGCGGCAAACTCGGTCACCAGGTTGAACCGCGCCTGCACCACCGGCACCACCACCAGCTGCGCAATGCGCTCCATCGGTTCGATGGTGAAAGCCACGTCGCTGCGGTTCCAGGCGCTGACCATGAGCTGGCCCTGGTAATCGCTGTCGATCAGGCCGACCAGGTTGCCCAGCACGATGCCGTGTTTGTGGCCCAGGCCCGAGCGCGGCAGGATCAGTGCCGCGAAACCCGCATCGTCCAGGTGGATGGCAATGCCGGTCGGCACCAGTTGCCAGGCATTGGGGCCCAACGTCAGCGGCTCGTCCAGGCAGGCGCGCAGGTCCAGGCCCGCGCTGCCGGGGGTGGCGTAGGCAGGCAGCTGATCCGCCATGCGCGGATCGATGATTTTCACGTCGATGTTCATTGGGGGGTGCCGGCGGCAGGCAGCCGCCGGGCAATTTCAGCGATCAATTGGATGGCCAGTTCGCGCTTGGAGGCACGGGGCAGTTCGGTGGCGCCCTGCGCGTCCACCAGCAGCAGCGCGTTGTCGTCGTGCCCGAAAGTAGCCGGCCCGATGTTGCCCACCAGCAGCGGCACGCCCTTGCGCGCGCGTTTGGCACTGGCATGCGCCAACAGGTCGTGGCTTTCGGCGGCGAAACCCACGCAATACAACGCACCCGCCCTGGCACGCGGCGACTGCGCGACCATGGCCAGGATGTCGGGGTTCTCGATGAAGCGTAACTCGGGCGTCTCGCCGGAGCCATCTTTCTTGATCTTCTGGTCGGCCTGGGTGGCGGGGCGCCAGTCGGCCACGGCGGCGGTGGCGACCAACACGGTCGCATCGTCCACGCAGCGCTGCACGGCGGCCTGCATGTCGCGCGCGGATTTCACGTTGATGCGCGTCACGCCGCGCGGCGTGGGCTGGCTCACCGGTCCGGCCACCAGCGTCACCACGGCCCCCGCCTCCCGCGCCGCGCGCGCAATGGCGAACCCCATCTTGCCGCTGGAGAGGTTGGTGATGCCGCGCACCGGGTCGATGGCCTCGTAGGTCGGCCCGGCGGTCACGAGCACATGCTGGCCGGCGAGCCGCTTGGGTGCAAAAAAAGCGATCAGGTCGTCGAGAATTTCATCGGCCTCCAACATGCGGCCATCTCCGGTCTCGCCGCAGGCCTGGTCGCCCTGCCCCACGTCCAGCACGTGCACGTCGTCGGCGCGCAATTGCGCCACATTGCGCTGGGTGGCCGGGTTGGCCCACATTTCGCGGTTCATCGCCGGCGCCACGATCAGCGGCACGGCATCGATCGGCCGGGCCAGGCACATCAGGCTCAGCAGATCGTCGGCGCGGCCGTGGATCAACTTGGCCATGAAATCGGCACTGGCGGGCGCCACCACGATGGCGTCCGCCTCGCGGCTGAGGTTGATGTGCGGCATGTTGTTCGGCTCGCGCGCATCCCATTGCGAACCGTAAACCGGCCGGTTGCTGAGCGCCTGCATCGTCACCGGGGTGATGAAGTGCTCGGCGGCCTCGGTCATGACCACCTGCACGCTCGCGCCTTCCTTGAGCAGCGCGCGGCACAACTCGGCCGCCTTGTAGCAGGCAATGCCGCCCGAAAGACCCAAAACAAAGCGTTTGCCTGCCAATTCGTTCATGGCGGCAATGTATCAGAGAGGCCGGGGCAGCGCCGCCCGGAGGATCGGCACCTTTATAATCTGCGTTTACCACCTCCCTCGGGACCCAGCGCCCGACCCTGACATGACCAAATTTGTCTTCGTCACCGGCGGTGTGGTGTCTTCCCTGGGCAAGGGAATCGCCTCAGCCTCCTTAGCTGCGATCCTCGAATCGCGGGGTCTCAAAGTCACCCTCATCAAGCTGGACCCGTACATCAACGTCGATCCGGGCACCATGTCGCCGTTCCAGCACGGCGAGGTTTTCGTGACCGACGACGGCGCCGAGACCGACCTCGATCTGGGCCACTACGAACGCTTCATCACGACGCGCATGCGCCGTGCCAACAACTTCACGACCGGCCAGATCTACAAGAGCGTGCTCGAAAAAGAGCGCCGCGGCGACTACCTTGGCAAGACGGTGCAGGTGATTCCCCACATCACCAACGAAATCCAGGAATTCGTCAAGCGCGGCGCGGCCAATGTAGACGTGGCCATCGTGGAAATCGGTGGCACGGTGGGCGACATCGAATCCCTGCCCTTCCTCGAAGCGGCGCGCCAGATGAGCCTGAAACTCGGCCCCAACAACGCCGCCTTCCTGCACCTGTCCTACGTGCCCTGGATTGCCGCCGCCGGCGAACTCAAGACCAAGCCGACCCAGCACACGGCCAAGGAACTGCGCGCCATCGGCATCCAGGCCGACGCGCTGCTGTGCCGCGCCGACCGGCCGATTCCGGACGACGAACGCGCCAAGATCAGCCTGTTCTCCAACGTGCCCGAGTGGGGCGTGATCTCCATGTGGGACGTGGACACCATCTACAAGGTGCCGCGCATGCTGCACGAGCAGGGCCTGGACGGCCTGATCTGCGACAAGCTGCGCCTGAACACGCCGCCGGCCAACCTCAAGCGTTGGGACGACCTGGTCTATGAAACCGAACACCCGAAGGGCGAAGTCACGATCGCCATGGTCGGCAAGTACGTGGACCTGTCCGACAGCTACAAGTCGGTGAACGAGGCGCTGCGCCACGCCGGCATGAAGAACCACGCCCGCGTGAAGATCGAGCACGTGGATTCGGAAACCATCACGCCCGAGACCGTGGCGCGCCTGGCCAAGTACGACGCCATCCTGGTGCCCGGCGGCTTCGGCAAGCGCGGCATCGAGGGCAAGATCTGCACCGCCCGTTTCGCCCGCGAGAACAAGGTGCCCTACCTGGGCATCTGCCTGGGCATGCAGGTCGCCACCATCGAGTTTGCCCGCCATGTCGCGGGTCTGAAAGACGCCAACAGCACCGAATTCGAGCCCGAAACGCCGCACCCGGTGATCGCACTGATCAACGAGTGGAAAGACGCTGACGGCAGCATCCAGGTGCGCAATGCCCAATCCGACCTCGGCGGCACCATGCGCCTGGGCGCGCAAAGCTCCGACGTGGCCAAGGACACGCTGGCCCACCAGATCTATGGCAACGTGGTGACCGAGCGTCACCGCCACCGCTACGAAGCCAACGTGAACTACCTGGACACGCTGCGCCAGGCGGGCCTGGTGATTTCGGCGCTGACCCAGCGCGAACAGCTCACCGAGATCGTCGAACTTCCGCAGGCCTTGCACCCCTGGTTCGTCGGCGTGCAGTTCCACCCGGAATTCAAATCCACGCCGTGGGACGGCCACCCGCTGTTCAACGCCTTCATCAAGGCCGCGCTGGACCATCAGGCCGCCGGCAAGAATCTCAAAGCTGTGGCCTGAGGAACACCCATCATGAAACTCTGTGGCTTCGACATCGGCCTGGATCAGCCCTTTTTCCTCATCGCCGGCCCCTGCGTGATCGAGTCCGAGCAGTTGCAGATGGACACGGCTGGCACGCTGAAAGACATCGCGGCCTCGCTGGGCATTCCGTTCATTTTCAAGAGCAGCTTCGACAAGGCCAACCGTTCCAGCGGCAGCACGTTTCGCGGCCCCGGACTGGACAAGGGGCTGGAGATTCTGGCCAAGGTCAAGCGGGAACTGGGCGTGCCGGTGCTGACCGACATCCACGACGAGACGCAGATCGCGCAGGTCGCCAGCGTCGTCGATGTGTTGCAGACCCCAGCCTTCCTGTGCCGCCAGACCGACTTCATCCGCGCCGTGGCGCAGTCGGGCAAGCCGGTCAATATCAAGAAGGGCCAGTTCCTCGCGCCCCACGACATGAAGAACGTGATCGACAAGGCCCGCGCCGCCGCGCGCGAGGCGGGCCTGAACGAAGACAACTTCATGGCCTGCGAGCGTGGCGCCAGCTTCGGCTACAACAACCTCGTCTCCGACATGCGCAGCCTGGCGATCATGCGCGAGACCGGCGCGCCCGTGGTGTTCGACGCCACCCACTCGGTGCAACTGCCCGGCGGCCAAGGCACGAGCAGCGGCGGCCAGCGTGAGATGGTGCCGGTGCTCGCGCGCGCGGCCGTGGCCGTGGGTGTGGCGGGCCTGTTCATGGAAACCCACCCCGACCCGGCCAAAGCCATGAGCGATGGCCCCAATGCCGTGCCCCTGAAACACATGAAGGCGCTGCTGGAAACACTGGTGGCGCTGGACGCAGTGACAAAAAAGAACGGCTTCCTTGAAGACCGGTTCAACGCCTGAACAAACCGAGGCCTTGCCCCAACCCGGCAAGAACATTTTTCATTTTGATTTGAAGGTAGTGAAATGAGTGCAATCGTTGATATCGTCGGCCGCGAAATCCTGGACAGCCGCGGCAACCCCACAGTCGAATGCGACGTGTTGCTGGAGTCGGGCGTGATGGGCCGCGCGGCCGTGCCCTCGGGCGCGTCCACAGGTTCACGCGAGGCCATCGAGCTGCGCGACGGCGACAAGGGCCGCTACCTCGGCAAGGGCGTGCTGAAAGCCGTCGGGCACATCAACACCGAAATTTCCGAGGCCGTGCTGGGCCTGGACGCGTCCGAGCAGGCCTTCCTCGACAAGACCATGATCGACCTGGACGGCACCGAGAACAAGAGCCGCCTGGGCGCCAACGCCATGCTGGCCGTGTCCATGGCCGTGGCCCGCGCCGCGGCCGAGGAATCGGGTCTGCCGCTGTACCGCTACTTCGGCGGCATGGGTGGCATGCAGCTGCCGGTGCCGATGATGAACGTCATCAACGGCGGCGCGCACGCCAACAACAACCTGGACCTGCAGGAGTTCATGATCATCCCTGTGGGCGCCCCGAGCTTCCGCGAGGCTGTGCGTTATGGCGCCGAGGTGTTCCATGCCCTCAAGAAAATCATCCACGACAAGGGCATGAGCACCGCCGTGGGCGACGAAGGCGGCTTCGCCCCCAGCGTGGCCAGCCACGAAGCGGCCATCCAGATGATTCTGGAAGCCATCGACAAGGCCGGCTTCACCGCCGGCGAACAGATCGCCATCGGCCTCGATTGCGCGGCCAGCGAGTTCTACAAGGACGGCAAGTACCACCTCTCGGGCGAGGGCCTCACGCTCTCCGCCGAGGAATGGACCAACATCTTGGCCACCTGGTGCGACAAGTACCCCATCATCAGCATCGAGGACGGCATGGCCGAAGGCGACTGGGACGGCTGGAAACACCTGACCGAGCGCCTGGGCAAGCAGGTGCAGATCGTCGGCGACGACCTCTTCGTCACCAACACCAAGATCCTGAAGGAAGGCATCGACAAGGGCATCGCCAATTCGATCCTGATCAAGATCAACCAGATCGGCACGCTGACCGAAACCTTCGCCGCCATCGAGATGGCCAAGCGCGCGGGCTACACCGCCGTCATCTCGCACCGTTCTGGCGAAACCGAGGATTCGACCATTGCCGACATCGCCGTGGGCACCAACGCCGGCCAGATCAAGACCGGCTCCATGAGCCGCAGCGACCGCATGGCCAAGTACAACCAGCTGCTGCGCATCGAAGAGGATCTGGGTGACGTGGCCAGCTACCCGGGCCGTGCCGCGTTCTACAACCTGCGCTGAACCCCGCTCCGGGGTTGCCGCGTTGACTGCATGACATGGGAAACCGCCTGATCCCGGCCATTCTGATTGCCCTGCTCGTGATCGTGCATGCGCAGTTGTGGCTGGGGCGCGGCAGTGTTCCCAACGTCAACCAGCTGCAGCAGAAGCTCGACGCCCAGAAGGCCGCCAACCTGGTCGCCCGCCAGACCAACGAGCGGCTGGCCGCCGAGGTGCGCGACCTGCAGGAGGGGCTGGAAATGGTCGAGGAAAAGGCGCGGCTGGAGCTGGGCATGGTCAAGCCCAACGAAATTTTTGTGCAGATCGGCCCATGAGCCCCAAGGCACATCGCCGGCCTGGATGACCGAAACACTCTTCGCTGAAGCCTTCACGCTCTGGGGCGCCGCCACGACCTGGCTCGAAGTCGGGGCCTTTGGCCTCGCGCTCGCCATGGTGGGCTGCAACATCCGCGAAATCCACTGGGGCTGGCCGCTGGCCATCGTCAGCTCCCTCATGTACGTTGCGCTGTTCTGGCGCAGCAGGCTCTACGGCGACGCGGCGCTGCAGATTTTTTTCGCCATCGTGGCGCTGTGGGGCTGGCTCCAGTGGCTGCGCGGCCGCCGTGGCGACGGCACCGCGCTCACGGTCAGCCGCCTGACGCGGCCGGGGTTGATCGCGACGGTCGCCGCCTGCATCCTGCTCTGGCCCATCACCGGCCTGTTCCTGAAAACCTTCACCGACACTGACGTGCCCTGGTGGGATGCCTTTCCGACCGCTGCGAGCGGGGTTGGCCAGTTCCTGCTCGGCCGCAAGTACATCGAAAACTGGCTGGTCTGGATCGTCGTGAACGTGGTCAGCGTGGGCCTGTTCGCCTACAAGGGCCTTTGGCTCACCGTGATTCTCTACACGCTGTTCATCGCCCTGAGCGCGGTGGGCTGGCGCGCCTGGCGCCTAAAGCTGTGACGCACCGGCCATGACCCGTGTGACCCGCATCGCCCTGCTGGGCGCCGAAAGCACGGGCAAAACCCGGCTCGCCGCCGATCTGGCCGCCGCCCTGGCGGCGCAGGGCCGCGCGGCGGCCGTGGTCCCGGAAGTGCTGCGCGAATGGTGCGTGCGCGAAGGCCGCACGCCAGAGCACCACGAGCAGCCGGCCATTGCCAACGAGCAGGCGCGGCGCGTGCTGGCCCTGGAGGCCGCCGACGTGGTCATCGCCGACACCACGCCGATCATGACGGCCATCTACAGCCACCTGCTGTTCGACGACGAATCGCTTTATGACTTTGCCCTGGCCCACCAGCGGCTGTACGACATCACGCTGGTCACCGGGCTGGACCTGCCCTGGGTGGCCGACGGCCTGCAGCGCGACGGCCCACACGTGCGCGAACCCGTCGATGCCCTGCTGCGCGCCGCGCTGGCGCGCGCGGGTGTGACCTGGCAGGTGATCTACGGCAGCGGGGACGCGCGTGTGAACAACGCGCTGGACGCCCTGGCTGCCCTCGCCGGCCACCGCCGGTCAACGCCGGGATTCGATCAGCACAGCCCGCGCCCGGCGGCGTGGGCCTGGTCCTGCGAGAAATGCAGCGACCCGGCCTGCGAGCACCGGCTGTTCACCGGGCTGCTGCCGCCCTAGGCGCTGGCGCCGCAGCGTCAATGCACGACCGGCTCGACCGGTGGCTGGTCGCCCGGCGAGGTGAAGATTTGCGCCGCGTCCACCGGGTCGAAGTGGTATTGCTGGCCGCAAAAATCACAACCCACCTCGATGCTGCCGCGCTCGGCGATGATGCTCTCGGCCTCTGCCACGCCCAGGCTGCGGATCATCCGGCTCACGCGTTCGCGGCTGCAGCTGCACGCAAAGCGCGGGCCGGTCTCGCCGGCAAAGGGCTCGAAGCGCAGCACCTGCTCCTCCCAGAACAGGCGGCGCAGGATGGTGTCCACGTCCAGCGTCAGCAACTCCTCGCGCTTGAGGCTCTTGGCCAGGATCGCGATGCGGTTGTAGTGTTCATCCAGACCAATCAGGTCTTCATTTGACGCTCCGGCCAGGTTGCCCTCGCCCGTCACCGGCAGGCGCTGGATCAGCAGGCCCGCGGCCACCTGGTCGTTCGCGGCCAGCACCAGTGCGGTGTCCAGCTGTTCCGACTGCAGCATGTAGTGCTCCAGCACCTCGCTGAGCTGCTCCAGCTTTTCACGCCGGTCGCCAAACAACGGCACCACGCCCTGGTAGGGCTGCTGGCCCGGCAGGCGGTCCTTGGGGTCCAGCGTGATGGCGCAGCGGCCCTGGTTGCTCACATTCACCATCTGGCTCAGCGTCGCGTCATCGGCCAGTTCACCCACCACGGTGGCGGTGGCGCGCAGGCTGAAATCGGGCTGCACCTCGGCCACGGCCACCTTGACCGGTCCGTCGCCAAAAATCTGCAGCACCAGCGCCCCGTTGAACTTGATGTTGCCCTGCATCAGCACGGCCGCCGCGGCCATTTCGCCAAGCAATTCGCGCACGGGCGCGGGGTAGGCGCCGGTGCCGGTGTTGCCGGCGCGCCGCTTCAGGATTTCCTGCCAGGCATCGGTCAGGCGCACGATCATGCCGCGCACCGGCAGGCCGTCGAAGATGAATTTGTGGAGTTCAGACACGCTGGTTCAGCCAATTTTCTTCAGCCCGGCCTGGAAATGGCGGGCGTTCTCAATGTAATGCCGGGCGCTCCGTCGCAGCCCCTCGATCTGCTCGGGCGAGAGCTGGCGCACGGCCTTGGCCGGGCTGCCGATGATCATCGAACCATCGGGAAATTCCTTGCCCTCGGTCACCAGGGCGCCCGCGCCCACCAGGCAGTTCTTGCCGATCTTCGCGCCGTTGAGCACGATGGCGCCAATGCCGATCAGCGATTCATCGCCAATGGTGCAGCCGTGCAGCATGACCTTGTGGCCGATGGTCACGTTCTGGCCCACGTTCAGCGGCACGCCGGCATCGGCATGCAGCACGCTGCCGTCCTGCACATTGGTGCCTCGCCCGATGGCGATGTGGTCGGTGTCGCCACGAACCACGACGCCGAACCAGACGCTGGTGTCGGCCGCCAGCGTCACGTTGCCGATGACCTGCGCGCTGTCGGCCACCCAAGCCGATGCGTCCAGGCGGGGGGCGACACCGCCCAATTCATAAATCGCCATCAGATTTCCTTCGTGTTCCAGCGCAAAATCTAGAATTGTAGGGATGGAGCTTCGTCAACGTGCGCTGGCCGCGCTGCAAACCCCCGATCCGCAGGACAAAGTGGCCCAGACCCTGGCCCTCGGGGTTCTGCATGCCACGCTTTCCATTTTGAAAGAGCCCCTGCCCGAGCCCGCAGGCCTGCCGGGCCGGCCGGCGCGTCCCGGCCTGATCCCGCCGGCCCAGGTGCCTCAACGCTCGCCGTTCACGGCTGAAGGCCGGGCCGCGCTGGTCCACGCAATCTGCCACATCGAGTTCAACGCCATCAACCTCGCGCTCGACGCCGTGTGGCGTTTTGCCGGCATGCCCGACGCCTTCTACCGCGACTGGCTTCGCGTGGCGTACGAAGAGGCGCAGCACTTCACCCTGCTGCACGACCATCTGAAAACCCTGGGCCACGGCTACGGCGACTTCCCGGCGCACGACGGCCTGTGGGAGATGTGCGAGAAAACCAGGGACGACATCGTCGCCCGCATGGCCCTGGTGCCGCGCACGCTGGAGGCGCGCGGGCTGGACGCCACGCCGCTGATTCAGGCCCGGTTGCGCAAGGTCGGCGCGCCGGACGCCCGGGGCCGCTCGGCCGCGCCCGATGCCCTCGTCGCCTGCGACCTGCTCGACATCATCCTGCGCGACGAAATCGGCCATGTGGCCATCGGCAACCACTGGTACCGCTGGCTGTGCGAACGCGAAGGGCTGGACCCGGTGGCGCATTACGGCGTGCTGGTCGCGCGTTACCGCGCGCCGCGCCTGCGGCCCCCGTTCAACGAAGACGCCCGGCGCCAGGCGGGTTTCAGCCAGCAGGAGCTGGACTATTTGCTGGGTGAAGCCTGAGCGTCCCCGCGCAGCACAGATGCGGCGCCGCAACCGGCCGACGGCATCTCACTCCACCTTGATGCCCGCCGCTCGGATGACCCGCGCGTTGTTCGCGGACTCCAGGGCAATTAGCCTGGCGAACTCGGCGGCGCTGCCGCCCGTGGGCACGTTGTCGCTGGCGGTCAGCCGGCTACGGAGTTCGGGCGTGCGCAGCGCCTGGTTGATCTCGGCGTTCAGGCGCTCCAGCACGGGCTGGGGCACACCCGCCGGCGCGAACACGCCGAACAGCGAGGTCAGGTTGGCCGCGGCAAAGCCCAGTTCGGCCAGCGTGGGCACCTGCGGCAATGCATCGAGCCGGGCCGGTGCGCCCACCGCAAGCACCCTCAGCTTGCCCACCTTGATGTGCTGCATCACGGCGGGGCCGGCGTTGGTGGACAGCACTTCGAACTGGCCGCTCAGCGCATCGGTCAGTTGCTGCCCGCCGCCCTTGTAGGGCACGTGGGTGATCTCCACCCCGGCCGCGCCCTTGATCTGCTCCAGCATGATGTGCCCCAGCGATGCCGGACCCGAGGTGGCCCAGCGCACCGCGCCAGGCCTGGCACGCGCCGCGGCCAGAAGTGCCCCGAAATCCCGGCTGTCACTGGCCGGCGTGCCCAGCAGCAGCACCGGCGAATACATCACGCTGGCCACCGGCACCACGTCCTTGGCCGGGTCAAACGGCGACCGCCCCAGATGCGGATTGAGCGTCAGCGGGCTGATCGCGGCAAAACCCAGCGTGTGGCCGTCCGGCGCGGCCTTGGCCACTGCGTCCATGCCGATGCTGCCGCTCGCCCCGGCACGGTTGTCCACCACCACCACCACGCCCAAGGCGCCCGCGAGCCGCTCGGCCAGCGCCCGTGCCACGCTGTCGCTCACCCCGCCCGGCGGATAGGCGACCACGATGCGGATCGGCCGGGCGGGCCAGGCCTGGGCGTGCAGCACTGGCGAAAAAGGAGCTACCGCGAACGCGCTCAACAGCGTCAGGCCGCGGCGGCGGGAATACAGGCTCATGGCAATGGACTCCTGGGCAAACGGGCGCCCTTCACCCGCGCGGATGGTGCTGCGCATGCAGCGTCTTCAGGCGCTCGCGCGCCACGTGGGTGTAGATGGTGGTGGTGGAAATATCGGCATGGCCCAGCAGCAGCTGCACCGCGCGCAGGTCGGCGCCGTGGTTCAGCAAATGCGTGGCGAAGGCATGGCGCAGGGTGTGAGGCGACAGCGGCGCGGTGATGCCAGCCTGCACGGCGTAGCGCTTGACGATCAGCCAGAACATCACGCGCGACATGCCGGTGCCGGGCTTGGGGCCGCTGGAGGTGACGAACAGGTCCTCGGCCTGGCGCGGCCCCAGCAAGGCGGGGCGGGCCTCGCCCAGGTAGCGCACAAGCCATTCGCGCGCCATCTCGCCAAACGGCACCAGCCGCTCCT
>JAHFQI010000198.1 GCA_023259355.1 Comamonadaceae bacterium | reverse complement strand
CCAGGTGCTCGATGGCGAACACGCTGCCGTAAAGCAGCCCGAACAGCGCGGCGCTCGCGCCACCGGCCATCAGCAGCCGGGCCGCCGGACCGTGGCGCCTGAGCGCAATCCCCGCCAGCAGCAGCACCAGCCCCTGGCCGACGTCGCCGAACATGTAGCCGAACATCAGCGGCACGAGCACGGCGAGCAGCTGGCTCGGGTCCACTTCGTTGGCCGACGGCACGCCCAGCAGCCGGCCGAAGGCTTCGAACGGCCGGGCCCACCACGGGTTGCGCGGTACCAGCGGCGCGCCGGTGCCCGGCGGCGGCGCGCACAGGCGCAGCAGCGCCCGCGCACCCGAGGCCTGCAGCGCCCGCCGCAGGCAGCGCTCGTCGGGCGCATCGGTCCAGCCACTGAGCCAGCTGAAGTTCGCGGTGGCGGCAAGCGCCTCCACCTGCTGCGCGAACCACGCCAGGCACGCCACGTCGGCGAGCTGTTCCCCCAGCCGGTGGGACTGGTTCAGCCCGTCCAGCAAGCCGCGCAGCCGCGCCATCTCGGCATCCAGGCCCTGCAGACGGACCTCCGCGGCAACGCGGCATTGCGCGGCATTGCCGTCGGCCCAGCGCGGCATGGCCAGGCTTCGCCCCGTGGCCGATGCGCCGTCCCGGGCGAGCGCCGGGTGCGCCTCGGCGGGCCCCACGGCCAGCACGCCGTGTTCCTCGCCAAGCTCGACGTTCAGCCCGAGCACGCCGCCGGCCTGCGGCGCGGCCGATCCGCGCGGCCGCAGCATCAGGCGCATCTGGAGCACCGGGCCGGCACGGGCGGCGAGTCCGAAGTCCAGCGCGCCGCCGCCGAGGCGGGTCCAGGCATCGCGCCAGGTCAAGGTGTCCAGCCGCTCCGACTCCAACGCTTCCAGCGCACCGATCAGCGGGTCGGCGTCGCGCCGCCAGGCCTCGACTTCCTGAAGGACCCGCCACAGCGTGTGCACCGGTGGCGCCTGGAGCGGGCGCGACGGGCGTTCCTGCCGCGGCCAATAACGCTGGTAGCGACGCGCCAGCTGCTGGACTTGCGCCAGTGGCGCCTTCAACTCGACCAGCACGGCCCGGTCCGCGGCGGCGCGGATCTCAAGCTCCACCGCGCCGGTCCCGGCCAGGGCCGCCAGCGCGAGGGCGGCGTCGTCGTGCGCGACCAAGACCTCGAACCACCGTGCCGGACGGGGACGCAGGTTCATGATGCGCCCCTCGCCGGTGGGTAGAGCGCGCGCCCGACCAGCGCGGCGCGCAGCCGTTCGAGATCGAGCGCCACCAGCGCGAGATAGACGAATGCGGCCGCCGGCTCGAACGCGGCGCCCCTGAACTGCTGCTGCAATGTCTGCTGCAGCGCGCGGCGCGCCTCCCAGGCTCGTTCCGGAGGAACGCGCGCAAAGCCCCGCAAATGCATGCCGATCCCCTGCGCCACGCGCTCCAGCGAGCGTCGTTCACCTTCGCCCATGGGCGGCCACAGCCTGCGCCATTCTTCCAGCCAGGCGTCCAGCAGCCAGGTCTCCTGCCCAGGCACCGGCGGCCTGCGCGCGGGCACGCAGGCGAACCGGCCGCCGGGGCCGTCGGACGCCGCCGCCAGCAGGGGCGCGAGGCTGTCGTCGCGGCGCATCCACGGATCAACCTCGGCGCCGCGCGCGAGGTGCTGTGCGATGGGCAGCGTGACCAGGTGCACCGCCCAGCGCACGGCCGCACGCCACTCGCGCGGCAGCCAGCCGGCCACTTCGTCGATGAGCGCCCGCATCGCTGCGCGCAACCGGGACTCCACCTCGTGAACCGCCGTGGACGGACTCAGGTTGGCGACCCACGGTCCCAGCGGCGTGGCGCGGGCCCGTTCCAGGTACAGCGCGAAATCACTGACGCCGTCGAGTTGCCGCCATGCGGTCTCCGACGGCCGTCCACCGTAGCGCGTCTGGATCCGCGCCTGGGCGTACGCGAAGCCGGCGTGGGGGCTCATCCTGCCTCCTGCCGAGCCGCCTCAAAGGAGGCAAGCGCCCCCTTGGGGGGCAGCGAACGAATGTGAGCGTGGGGGCTCATCTCGCCTCCCCGGTCAAGCGCTCGGCCAGCGCGTCGACTGCGGCCGCCATGCGCCGCTGCGTCTCGGGCGGTGTGGGCCATGCGGCCAGCGCCTGCGCTTCGGCGTCGAGGCGGGCGAGTTCCCCCGCCAGCCTGGCCCGACAGGCGGCGCGCACCGCGTCGATGCGCGCATCCGCGCGTTCGGCGCGGCGCCTTGCCAGCGCGCGGGCTTCGGCCACGATCCGCGCGGCCTGTGCCTCGCATTCGGCAACCGCGGCGCGCGCATCGCGCTCGGCTTCGAGGACCCGCTCAATCGCCTCCTGCGCCGCCGCGTCGGCGATCGCGCTGGCTCGGTGCTCCATGTTGCGTTGTCCCGGCATGCCCGCACGCCATCTTTCTGACGACTCAAGGCGTCGTCTGCCCCGGCAGGGCCGCGATCCCGGGACAGTCGATGGCGCTGATGTCCATGATCAGTCCTCTCGGCGTTCCGGCCGCGGCGCATGGATCGCCTGGCAACGCTTGTAGGCGTTCAGGCCTCACTTACCATTGTCGACAAATCGGCCCAACTGTCCAATCGTCGATAGGGTGCAAACGGCGGAGCGCCCGATCACACCCACCGCCCGCTCACACCAGCATGTCGAAGCCCTGCGACTCCACACTTAGGAAAGCGCGCGTGAACTCGGCCAGCACGGCGTAGTACCGCGCCTTGGGGTGGGCGGCGATGGCGTCGCACATTCGCGGCGCCCAGGGCTGGAGGTGCGCGGCAAAAAACGTCCGCTGCCGCGCCAGGTTGGCCAGGGGCGGCCCGTCGCCAGCCGAACTGTGGGCTCCCACGCTTCGCGGCCCCCCGAGGGGGCTGTCGCCGGCAATCAGGTAACGCATGACCTCGCACAGGCAGGCGAAGTGGTCCTCGGTCTCGGACATGGCTTCGCCGCGTTCGAGGCCCAGCGCGGCCAGATCGGCACGCAGCCGGACCAGCGGTTTCTCGTTCAGAAAGCCGCTGAGGTAGTGCGAGCCGAACAGGTACACCTCGGGCTTGCCGACGCCGCCAAACAGGTCGTCGTATTCGGCATGGATGGCCGCGTCGCTCAGCTCGCGCCCGGCGCCCACCAGCGCGCGCCAGGGTTCTTCCAGAAAGCCGCCGGCCGTTGGCGCCTCGGTGGCGGCCACGCGCAGTTGCGCCAGCAACTCGGGCGGCGCGGGAGCGTAGTACAGCGCCGCCAGCAGGCCATAGAGTTCGGCACGGGCGGTTTCCTCGTCCAGCGCTGACGAAGCGGCAAGAGTTTGGCTCATAGATCGGAGATCCTGCTTTCGTTCTCGGCCGAATAGATGTCGATCACCCGGCAGTCGCCGCACATCTTGAGCCGCTCCAGTGCCGCGCCCTGGAACATGCTGTGGCCCGCGAGTTTGCCCAGCATCGCCTCGATGGCCTTGAGCGTGCCGAAGGGCTTGCCACAGCGCACACAGGCGTAGGGCGGGGTCTCGTTGAGCACGCGCGCCTGCCTGCGCTGCGGCGTGAGCAGCAGGCGCGGCTGCAGCACGATGGCGTCTTCGGGGCAGGTCTTCACGCAGAGGCCGCACTGCACGCAGTTCTTCTCGATGAAGCGCAGCTGCGGCAGTTGTGGGTTGTCCTGCAATGCCGCGGCCGGGCAGGCGCTCACGCAGCTCAGGCACAGCGTGCACGTGTCCTTGTTGACCGTGACCGAGCCGAACGGCGAAGCGCCCGCAGGCAATTCAATGGCTTCGGGCCGGTCGCTGGCGGCCCGTGGCGCCTGCTCGATGAGGTGGTCCAGTGCCAGTTCGAGCGTGGCGCGTTTCTCGGACGCCACGGCAAAACGCGCCGGCATGGCCGGGGTGGCCTGGCGCGTTCCGGCCAGTGCCTGCAGACCGGTGTCCAGATCCGCGGGCGTGGCCGCGCGCAGCAGTTGCAGGTGGGTGCCGCTGTAGCCCAGCCCGCGCAGGAGGGCCTGCGCCACGTCCATCTGGGCCTGCAGGCCCTCCAGGTACTGCGGCGCCTCTTCGCGGGTCACCAGAACGACGATCTGGCTGGCACCGAAGGCGATGGCGCTGAGCCACACGTCCAGCCCCAGGCTGGCCGTGTGCCACAGCGCCACCGGGATCACATTCGCCGGCACGCCCTGCGCCACCTTGAGCTGCGCGGCGCGACCCAGCTCTTCCACCAGCGCCTGGCCGCGTTCCTGGCTGTGCAGCAGCAGCACGGCCTCCTTGCCGCCGGCCCCCGCGTAGGTGGAGAGCAAGGTCCTGAGCTTCACGCCCTGTTCGCTGGCGCGTGGGTAGGCGTAGGTCAGTGCCCCCGTGGGGCAAACGGTGGTGCAGGCGCCGCAGCCCACGCACAGATTGGGGTTGACCTTGATCTGCTGCCGGCCCTTGTCACTGCTGATCGCCTCGGCCGAGCAGATGTCCACGCAGGCCCTGCAGCTCACGGTTTCATTGCGGCTGTGCGCGCAGAGCTTTGGCTGGTAGGTGAAGAATCTGGGCTTTTCGAACTCGCCCACCAGTTCGCGCAGCGTGAGCAGGGTTGGCAGGTCCTGCCCGTCCCAGCGGAAGTAGCCCTGCGGCAGCGCGTGCTGGTTGAACGTCGGCGTGGCCGACGGCGCGCGCAGGTCGAGCACCAAGTCGAAGCGTTCGGTTTGGACCACGGGCTCGCGGCTGAAATCGATGGCACCGGCCGCTTGGCAGGCCTTCACGCAGGCCCGGTGCGATTGGCAAGCGGCCAGGTCGATCTGGTAGTCCAGGCCGATCGCGTTTTCAGGGCAGGCGGCGACACAGGCGTTGCAGCGCGTGCACAGATCGAGGTCGATGGGGTTGCCCGCCTCCCAACTCAGATCGAACGCGCCGAGCCAGCCGCTCAAGGCCGTGATGCGCCCGCCCAGCACCAGCCAGCGCCGCGCCTGCGCGCCGCCCGCGTTGCCGGGGCCCTGGGTGAACAGGGTCACATCCAGCACGTCGGACAGCAGCGCGGCGGCGCGCTCGGCCGCATCGATCGCGCCAATGACAAGCACGCGCCCGGCGCTTTGGTACGTAACCGTCGGCACGGGCTCGGGATCGGGCAGGTGCGCGGCGGCCAGCAGCGCCGCGATCTTGGGCATGGCCTTGGCCGCATCCCGGCTCCAGCCGCCGGTCTCGCGGATGTTGACGAACTTGATGGGCGAGACCGCGTTTTCCGTCTGCTCGCCAAGTTCCGCAAAAAGGCGTTGCTCCTGCGTGCAGGCAACGACCACCTCGTCGCCGGACTGGACGGCCTGCTGGAACGCCCCCGCCTCGCGGCGGCACAGCGTGGTGTGAAGCTTCAGGTCTTCACGAAGTGCCTGGCCCAGCGCTTTCGCGTCGAGCGGCATGGTCTGGTTGCAGTCGCAAATCAGTGTGGGCATCTTCGGTGGGGGCTGCCGTTGCGCCAGGGGTCAAAGCGTCCGCGGGCAAGCCCGGAAGTTCGGGAACGAGCCCGGACTGTGCCACTTCTTGCGCGGGCGGTGTATCCGCATCATCCCGAGTCACCGCGTCGTCCTCGTGGTCAAACAGCTTGAGGAACCTGGCGCTGGCCATCTGCCGCAGCAGGGCCGCCGGGATCGGATCGGGCTGGCCGTAGTCGTCGATATAGGTGTCCAGCCGGTCCATCACGTTGAAATGCGGATCGGCAAACAGCTTCTTGACGGCCGCGTTTTTCACCTCGGGTGCGACGCCGCGCGCCATGAAGGGCTTGAAGTCGGATTCGGGCGTGAGGGCCTGCACATCGTCCAGCGTGGGGGCGCGCGCTTCGGCGGGCCCCTCACCCCGGCCCTCTTCCCCGAGGGGCGGGGGCGCCTGGCGTGCCGGCTCAATGCCCGTTGCGGGTGCGGGTTGGGTCGAGGGTGCCGAAGCTTCAACATCAACCGCCTCGCCCTCGCGCACCGCCGCCTTGCGGCGCGACCAGCGGCCGAGGAAGCCGTCAGTCACGGCCCTTCTCCCCACCGCCACCGAATTTCTTTTCGGTGCTGACCGTCGCCGGGTTGCCGAACCGGTCCTGCAGCCCCTTGAAGCTCTGCGGGCGCTGGCGGCGCCGGGGTTCGTGCGTGTGGTGGGTTTCGGCGAACTCGCGCATCCAGTCGATCACGCCGGCGGGCGCGGGCACCTGCTCCACGGTTTCCTGCGCGTCCAGCCATCGGCCGGCGTCGTGGTAGCTCAGCGACACCATGACGGGCCGCGCCATCGGCTCGCCAGCCGCGCTGGCCTCGTCGTCCATGCGCCAGAGCACGAACCAGCAAGGTGCCGGCGTGGTGGCGTTGAGCAGGTAGCCCTCGGCATCGTCCTTGAAAAGCGCCACGGCGAAACCCGGATGCAGCCAGCGTTCCTCGTCGGCGCTTTTGAACAGCAGGCGCGGCAGGGCGCCAAAC
>JAHFQI010000197.1 GCA_023259355.1 Comamonadaceae bacterium | reverse complement strand
GTAGGGGTCGTCCTCGACGATCAGGGTCTGGTGCTTCACGGCCATCTCCAGCACGGCCTTGCGGCGCTCCAGGCTCAGCATGGCGCCGCTGGGGTTGCCGAAGGTGGGGATCAGGTAGACGAACTTCGGCTTGTGTTCGGCGATCAGCTTTTCAAGCTCGTCGGTCTTCACGCCATGGCCATCGATGGGCGCACTGATGAGTTCCGCACCATACAGGCGAAAACATTGGATCGTGGCCAGGAAGGTGGGGCCTTCGACGATGACCTTGTCGCCAGGGGAAATCATCGTCTTGCCGATCAAATCCAGCGCCTGCTGGCTGCCGGTGGTGACGATGAGGTTGTCGGGCGCCACGCCGGTGCAGCCTTTGCTGGTCATGAAGGCAGCGAGTTGTTCGCGCAGCGGGTTGTAGCCTTCGGTGGCGCCGTATTGCAGCGCGCCGCCGGGCTCCTCGGTCAGCGCGACGTTGACGGCTTCCTTGATGCCTTCCACGTCGAACATGGCGCTGTCGGGAAAACCGCCCGCGAAGCTGATGATGCCGGGTTTGCCCAGCAGCTTGAAGAGTTCGCGGATGGCGGAGGTTTCGACGTTGTTGAGGCGGTCGGCGAATTGGAGGGGCATGGCAAATGTCGTGTCTGGGCTGGTAATGGGTTGATATTAGCGCCGCGCGCAAGTAAGCCCCCACCGGCGCCGTGGGCGTGTGCCGCCCGGTTTGACCGGCGCCGGCCTTTCGCACACGATTGAGTACATGCTGCTCTCCGTACCCCCGTTTGCCGCTGGACCTGGTGAACAGGAGGTCGAGCGCCTCATTTGCGCCAGCGTGGTGTCGGACAACACGTCTGTTTACGACCAGATGGAGCAGATTCGCGATGCGTCCATGCGCCACAACCCGCCTTTGGGCTTGCATGCGGTCTTGCTCTACCAGAGCGGCTGGTTCGTGTACTGGGCCGAAGGCCCGGGCAGTGCGTTGCGCGCCCTGCTGGAGCGCGTGCGCCGGGACGACCGCCACGAGGCGCAGCGCGTGGTGCACCACAGCCGCGGCAAGCGTTTTCTGTCCACCCCTTGGTCCATGATGATGTCGCGCTCGCACGACACACCGGCCGAGTTCGGGCTGCGGGTGACGGCGATCCGCCAGATGATGGAGCAGGGTCGCCAGTTTGCACCGACGTCGGTGATCCGCCGGCTTTCGGCCCCGATGCGCCTGCCTGCGGCGCGGCACTTGCCCGACCCGGAGGCTTTTCACCGCGTGGGTGTGTGCGGCGTGGCCAATGAAGCCTTCGATCTGGTGGCCTGGCTCGGCGCGCAGCAGGGCCAGCCGCTGGCCCACCGCCGGTTCGCCGGCGAGGTCGATCTGGACAGCGGCAGCGACTACGTGGAGTTCATGCAGGACGGGCACCCCTGCCGCGTGATCGCCATCTCGCGCCACGGTCTCCTGCACGGTTTGCGGCGCGCCTTTCTGCCGGACTGGCCGCTCCTGCTGCTGGTGATGAGCGGCCAGCCCAAGCGGGACGACGCGCTGATGGACCGCGTGCGCGACGCCTGCCAGGGCCTGCCCTGCTGCCCGGCCCTGTTGGGCATCGCCCCCGACACGGAAACGCATGCGCGCATGGCCAGCCGCTCCCGGTCCGAGGGGCTGCACTATCTGCACGGGGCGCCGATTGCCTCGCACGACTGCGGGGCCATCTGGCACGAGGCGCGCGAGCAGCTCAAGCGCCTGGGCGCGCCGGCCAGCTCCATCTGGCCGATGACGGAGCCGCTTCTGGCCGCCTGAGGGCGCGGCCCGCCCGCACTCGCTAGACTGCGGGCCATGAAACGCGAACACATCGAAGCCTTCTTCGCCACCCTCAAGGCGGCCAACCCGCAGCCCAACACCGAGCTGGAATACACCAGCGTCTTCGAGTTGCTGGCCGCCGTGCTGCTCTCGGCGCAGGCGACGGACGTGGGCGTGAACAAGGCCACGCGCAAGCTGTTTCCGGTGGCCAACACCCCGCAAAAGGTGCTGGACCTGGGCATCGAGGGGCTGGAGGGCTACATCAAGACCATCGGCCTGTACCGCAGCAAGGCCAAGCACCTGATGCAGACCTGCCGCATCCTGGTGGAGCAGCACGGCGGCGAAGTGCCGCGCACCCGCGAGGCGCTGGAGGCCCTGCCCGGCGTGGGCCGCAAAACGGCCAACGTCGTGTTGAACGTGGCGTTTGGCCAGCCGACGATGGCGGTGGACACACACATCTTTCGCGTGGGCAACCGCACCGGGCTGGCGCCGGGCAAGACGCCGTATGAAGTGGAAATGCAGCTCATGAAGCGCATCCCACCCGCTTACAGGGTGGACGCGCACCACTGGCTGATCCTGCTGGGCCGCTACATCTGCCAGGCACGCAAGCCGCAGTGCTGGCAGTGCGCGGTGGCGCCGTATTGCGACTTCAAACCGAAGACGCCGGCGCCCTGAGGCGCGATCAGGCGGGTTCAGTCGGCGTAGATGCCGGCCTTCTTGATCACCGGACCCCACTTGGCGATTTCGACGTCCAGGTGGTTCCTGAGGCCGGCGGAGGTGATCTTGTCGGACGGGGGAATTTCAGAGCTGAGTTCCATCAGCCGCTGCTTGACCAAAGGGTCGGCCAGAGCGGCACGCAGCGCGACGTTGATCTTGTCCAGCACCGGCGCGGGCGTGCCCTTGGGCGCATACAGGCCGTGCCACACCTTGACCTCGAAGCCCTTCAGGCCCTGCTCGTCCAGCGTGGGCACATTGGGCAGCGCGGACAGGCGGTTCAGCGTGGTGACGCCATAGACCTTGATGCGGCCGTCCTTGATCATGGGCACCGTCTGGGTGGTCTGGTCGCACAGCAGATCCACCTGGCCGCCGAGCAGGTCGTTCATGGCCGGGCCGGTGCCCTTGTAGGGGATGGTGTTGAGGTCCACGCCAAGCTGGGACATGAACAGCAGGCCGCACAGGTGCGACACGGCGCCCAGACCGGCATTGGCCAGCGAGACCTTGTCCTTGTTGGCCTTGAGGTAGGCCTGCAGTTCCTTGAAGTTGGCCGCCGGGAAGTCCTTGCGGGCCAGCAGCGTCATGGGCACATCGACCACCTGGCCGATGTACTCGAAGTCCTTCATGGGATCGAAGGACAGCTTTTTGTACAGCGCGGGCGCGGTGGCCATGCCCATGTGGTGAATGAAAAGGGTGTTGCCGTTGGGGGCCGCGCGCGCCACCTTGGTGGCGGCGATGGTGCCGCCCGCGCCCACGGCGTTTTCCACGATGACCGACTGGCCCAGCGACTTGCCCATGGGAATGGCCAGCATGCGGGCGACCACGTCGGTGGGGCCGCCAGCCGCAAAGGGCACGACCAGCGTGATCGGCTTGTCCGGCCAGGCGGACTGCGCCGTCGCCGTCCCGGCGCCGGCCAGGGTGAGCGCCGCACAAGAGGCGGCAAGCAGGGCCTTGAATTTCAGTTTCACGTTGTCGTCCTCGTTATGAAATAGGGAGCTATCGGTTCTTCACCTCCAGGACGGAGGAATACTTTTAACCTACACGATGTTGACCGTGAACACGACATCGTCCATTCGGAAAAATACGTAGCGATACGTAGCGCCGCCGATGTTCAGCCGCGCGCCCCCAGCAGCCCGCCCACGCGCGGCCATGCGGCCACGCCCCACAGCGCGTCCACGGCCGCCTGCATCTCGCCGGCCGTCGCCCCGCCGCTGAAGGCCGCCAGGCGCAGCGCCTTGGCGGTGATCTCTTCACGGCTCAGGGTGTTGCCGGGGTCGCCCTTGGGCTCGTCCACCCGGCCCTTCAGCACGCGGCCGTCGGTGGTCGTGACGGTGACCTTGCCGATCCAGCGCTGCGGGTAGGCGCTGTCCACCTCGGCGTCGAGCGCCATCTCCACGCGGTCGCGCACACCGCGCGTCACTTCGTCCTGGAAGTGCTGGTCGAACTCCGTGAGCCCGGCGTGGCCGAAGCGCGCCACCAGCGCCAGCACCGTGCCCATGGAAAACTTGCTCTGGTGCACGGTGGTCGGGTTCACCACCGGACCCAGCACATCGATCGCGCCCTGGTGCACGTGTGTCACCACGCGGGCCAGGTCTTCGGGCTGCAGCTTGTTCACCTGCATAACCTGCAGCAGCGCGTCGGCCGCCGGGTGCGTGTGGCGGCATGAGGCGTGGTACTTGAACGAGGTTTCGGCCGTGGCCCAGCGCGTGCCCAGGCCGTTCACCAGTTTCGCCGGATCGGCATCGCTCGACATGCCGGCCGCCATACCCTGCGGGCCCTCGAAGATCTGCGCAGCCCCCGTGAAGCCGTCCTTCGCCAGGTAGGCCGCCATCAGGCCCGCCGCAGCGGCATGGGCGGTGTGCAGCTGCTTGCTGTCCGCCGCCGTGCGCAGGAACTCCCACAGCCCGGCCGACTGCGTGCCGGCCGAGCCGAAGGCGTGCTGCATCTGCGCCGCATCGAGCCCGAGCAGGTTGCCCACGGCCGCAGCGGCGGCGAGCGTGCCGGCCGTACCTGTGGTGTGGAAGACCTTGTAGTGCGAGCGGCCCAGGAACTCGCCCACGCGGATGCCCACCTCGTAACCCGCGACGGACGCTGTCAGCAGTTGCTGGCCGCTGGCCCCGAGGGCCTGCGCCACCGCCACGGCGGCAGGAAACACCACGGTCGCGGGGTGGAACACCGAGCCGTTGTGCACGTCGTCCTGCTCGGCGACGTGCGAGGCCGCGGCATTGGCCATGGCGGCGAGGTAGGGGCTGGTGCTGGCGCGGTTGATGATGACCTCGCTGGCGCCGGACTGCGGCCCCATGGACAAGGCGAAACGCGTGATGCTTTCCACGGGGCGGGAGCCGTGCCCGGCGACAGCGGAGCCGAACCAGTCCACCAGCAGGTCTTCGGTCTTGCGGACCACGGATTCGGGAATGGCGTCGAAGCGCAGCTGGGCGGCAAAGGCGGCGAGTTGGGCGGTGGGAGAGGTCATGAAAGGCTTTCGTCAGATGGCAGTCAAATGGCCCCGGCGGCGCGCAGGGCGGCAATGGCGGCATCGCCCTGCCCCAGCTCGCGCAGGATGGCGTCGGTGTGCTGGCCCACGGCGGGCACCGGGTCCATGCGGTAGTCGAAGGCGTTGCTGCGCCCCGGCGGCAGCAGCGCGGGAATGTCGCCGGCGGGCGAACCCACGGTATGCCAGCGGTTGCGTGCCTTGAGCTGCGGGTGCGCCCAGAGGCCAGCCATGTCGTTCATGCGCGCGTTGGCGATCTGCGCCTGGTCGAGCCGGGCCACGACCTGTTCGGTGCTGAGCTGGCTGAACACGGCGAGGATCAGCGCCTTCAGGTCGGCGCGGTGTTCGTTGCGCTTCGCGTTGGCGTCAAAGCGCGGGTCGGTGGCGAGGGCGGCGTCCTTGAGCACCCCGTCGCAGAACACCTTCCACTCGCGCTCGTTCTGCAGCCCCAGCATCACCGTGCCGCCGTCGCCGGCCTCGAACGGACCGTAGGGGTAGATGCTGGCGTGCGAGGCGGCGGCGCGCGGCGGCGGCGGCGCGCCGTCAAAGGCGTAATACAGCGGGTAGCTCATCCACTCGCCCAGCGATTCGAGCATGGACACGTCGATGTGCGAACCCTGCCCCGTCTTGCCGCGCAGCAGCAGCGCCGAGAGGATGCTGGTGTAGGCGTACATGCCCGCCGCGATGTCGGCCACCGAATTGCCGGCCTTGCTGGGCGCCTCGGGCGTGCCGGTGACCGACAAAAATCCCGCCTCGCTCTGGATCAGCAGGTCGTAGGCTTTCTTGTCGCGGTAAGGGCCGTCTTCGCCATAGCCCGAGATGTCGCAGACGATCAGGCCGGGGTGCGCCTGGCTGAGCGCCTCATAACCCAGGCCCATGCGCGCGGCGGCGCCGGGCGCGAGGTTCTGCACCAGCACGTCGGCCTTGCCCAGCAGCTGCTTCAACGCAGCCAGGGCCTCGGGCTGCTTGAGGTCCAGCGTCAGGCTTTCCTTGGAGCGGTTGGTCCAGACGAAGTGCGAGGCCTGGCCCTTGACGCGGGTGTCGTAGGCACGCGCGAAGTCACCGGCGCCGGGGCGCTCGACCTTGATGACGCGAGCGCCCAGGTCGGCGAGCTGGCGCGTGCAGAAGGGGGCGGCGATGGCGTGTTCGAGGGAGACGACGGTGATGCCGTCGAGGGGGCGTGGGTTCATTTTGTTTCCTGCTCTTGGCTAAGGGTGCTGGCCGGGTCTCGCCCCGGCGGGCGACTCACTTTCTCTTGCTTCGCCAAGAGAAAGTAAGCAAAGAGAAGGCGAGCCGACGTCAGGGCCCCTTCGCTGCGCTACGGGGTGCCTTGCGCTGCTCGCGTCAGGTGGGGTCTGGCTAAACTCGCTTCGCTCAGACAACGCCAGCCCTTGTCCACCTGCCGCTGCGCTGCTCAGCCCTGCCTCAACGGCGGGGGGAGAAACATCCAAATACCGTGC
>JAHFQI010000196.1 GCA_023259355.1 Comamonadaceae bacterium | reverse complement strand
CGGCCTGTTCCTGCCCACCTGGCGCCGCTCGCTGGGCTACGTGTTTCAGGAGGCCAGCCTCTTTGAGCACCTGGACGTTCAGGGCAATCTGCGATACGGCCTGGCGCGGTCGCGCTCCCACGAGGCGGCGCAGTCCCTGGATACGGCCATCGGATTGCTGGGCATCGGTGACCTGCTTCAGCGACGGCCTGCCGGCTTGTCGGGCGGCGAACGCCAGCGCGTGGCCATTGCCAGGGCGCTGGCCACCAGGCCGGGACTGTTGCTGCTCGATGAGCCGCTGGCGGCGCTGGATCACGACCGCAAGCAGGAGATACTGCCCTGGCTGGAACGGCTGCGTGACGAGCTGCGGATTCCCATGCTCTATGTCACCCATTCAGTGGACGAGTTGGCCCGCCTGGCGGATCACCTGGTCGTGCTGGAGCAGGGGCGCGTCCAGGCAGCAGGGCCAGTGGACGAGGTCCTGGCCGCCATCGACAACCCCGTGCTGCGGGGCGACGATGCGGGTGCGTTGTTGAACGGCCATGTGGCCGAGCGCGATGCCCAGTGGCACCTGAGCCGCGTGGCGTTTGCCGGCGGCAGCCTGTGGTTGCGTGACAGCGGCGCCCCCGTGGGCCGCAAAGTCCGGTTGCGCGTCCTGGCGCGCGACGTGAGCATCACCACCGAGGAGCCGCGCCACACCAGCATCCAAAACCATCTGCCCTGCACGATCGAATCCATGACCCCGGATGCCCACCCCTCGCAGGTCCTCGTGCGGGTACGGTGTGGGGCATCGGTCTTGATCGCCAGGGTCACGAAAAGGGCCGTCGAGGCCTTGGGATTGCAGGGTGGCAAACCCGCATGGATACAGGTCAAGTCGGTCGCCATCGTGCAGTAGACCTGCTGCAGGCGCTTGCGTCCGATGGCTCAGTCGCGCACCACCAGCACGGGCATGTGGGCATGCGACAGCACGCGCTGCGCCACGCTGCCCAGCACCAGCTTTTCCAGCCCGCGGCGGCCGTGCGAGCCCATGACCACGATGTCGGCGCCCACCGCGCTCGCGGTTTCCAGCACACCGCGCCAGATGGCGTGCGCCTCCACCACGCGGGTATCGACCTTGACGCCCGCCGCTTCGATGACCTCGCGCGCGCCGCGCAGCGCGTCGTGGGCCTCGGCCGCGGCGGCCTCCAGGTACTGGGCCTGGCCATAGGAAAAATCGGTGCCCACGCCCGTGAAGGGGTAGGGGTCGATCACGTAGATGGCGGTGATGGTGCCTTCAAACGCCGTGGCCAGCGCCACGGCCCTGGCCACGGCCTGCTGCGAGGTGGGTGAACCGTCCACGGGGACCAGAATGCTCTTGAACATGATCGGACTCCTCTTCAAACAAGGACACCTTGACAGTGTGATTCTGGAATCCCCCGTCAGTCAACCACTTGACCCGCGTCAACCGCAGGCCCGTCTTCCTGGAAACCCCTGGCGCGCAACGTCACCACCAGCGTGTCGCGGTGGCCCGCCGCGGCCAGCGGCTGGATCGGGGTGGATTCGTGGATCACGCGTTCGTCGTCCAGCAGCAGCAGCGACCAGGGCTCGGTCAGCGTGAAGCGTTGGCCGCTCGGCCCGTCGGCGTCGAAGACGCGGGTCTCACCGCCCTTGATGCCCTCGCGTGCCACCAGAAACACCGCAACCAGGTCCACGCCATCGCGGTGCGCGCCTTCGGGCGTGGGGCGGCCGATGCCGTCGGTGGTGTCGATGCGGAACTGGTGCGCTTCAGCGAACCAGGGTTTTGCCGCCGCGCCGGCGCCGTTGCCCGCGCCCTTGAGGCCGGACGTCACCGCCCCCAGCCAGCCCAGCAGCCGCATCCACGCCGCCCGCGCGGTGGTGGCCTCGCTCATGGGTTCAAACCAGCGCTGCATGCCGCCGTGCAGGGCGTTGTATTCCAGCGGTTGCCAGTGCGCGCGGTGCGGCATTCGCGTGACCTGGTCGCCGTCCACCACGAAGCAGGCGTGGCGGCGGCGGCGGTAACGGCCGCCATCCTTCAGATAAAGGTCGGGCGGCAACGACGCCCAGTCGGCGTCCAGCGCGTGCAGCTCGGCCAGGTCCACACCCGCGAGCGTGCAGACCGACGCCGCGTCCAGCACCGCATAACCTTGGGATTTCAAATGCGCAGCCAGGTGGCTGGGGGCGGTGAGCGGCGGCGGCAACAGGGTCTCGGACATGGCGGACAGGCAGGGTCGGGATGGGGGCGTCAAGCATAGCGCGCCCCGCCGGCCGGCGGCGGCACGGGGTCATGACATGGATCAAGACTTCGGACGGCCCGGCTGCGTATCCTCCCCAAAACCGCTTTTTTGGAGCCTGAACATGCCGAATCTTGAATGGTCAGACGCGCTGGCATTGGACCTGCCCGTGATGGACGACACCCACCGCGAGTTCGTGGACCTGCTGGCCACGGTGGACGCCGCCGCGGACGACACCCTGCTGGCCCACTGGGCCGTGCTGGTCAACCACACCGACGACCATTTCGGCCGCGAAGACGAGTGGATGCAGACCACGGGCTTTGCCTCGTCCAACTGCCACAGCATGCAGCACAAGATCGTGCTGCAGGTGATGCGCGAAGGCCTCCAGCGCGGCGAGGCGGGCGATCTTGCCGTTGTGCGCCAGATGGCGCGCGAGCTGGCCGTGTGGTTTCCCCAGCACGCGCAGGCCATGGACGCATCGCTCGCGCTGCACCTGCGGCGCATCGGCTACGACCCGGTGACCGGCGTGGTCAGCGTGCCCGAGGCGCTGCCGAAGGAAACCATCCACGGCTGTGGCGGCGCGACCTGCTCGGACAGCGAAAGTCCGGCCGAACGCACTGCGGAAACGGTATGACACCCACGCCGGTGGCCACCGCACCCCGCGCCGACGCGGAGGCCGTGGCGCACCACCGCCTGCACGAGGACGTCCAGGCGCTGGTCACCGGCGCGCTGTTCGTGGCGCTCGGCGTGATCCTGTTCGGTCAGGCCGGCCTGCTCACCGGCGGCACGGCCGGGCTGGCCTTCCTGATCCGCTACGCCACGGGCCTGGATTTCGGAGTGGCGTTCTTTCTGATCAACCTGCCGTTCTACGTGTTCGCCTGGCGGCGCATGGGGCCGGTCTTCACGTTCAAGACCTTTGCCGCCGTGGCCTTGATGTCGCTGTTCGCGCACTTCCTGCCCCGCGGCATCGCCTTTGAATACCTGTCGCCGCCACTGGCAGCCGTGCTCGGCGGCCTGCTCTGCGGCGCCGGCATGCTGATGCTGTTCCGCCACAAGGCCAGCCTGGGCGGACTGAACGTGCTGGTGCTGTACCTGCAGGACACCCTGGGCTGGCGCGCCGGCAAGGTGCAGATGGTGATCGACAGCCTGATCGTGCTCGGCGCGCTGTGGGTTGCTGACTGGCAGCGCGTGGCGCTGTCGGTACTGGGCGCCGTGGCGCTGAACCTGACACTGGCCGTCAACCACCGGCCCGGCCGCTACATGGCGGTGTAGTCCAACCTGGCTTGCCCCATGGGTCTGGAAATTTCGATCCTGGTTTCGGCACTTGCGCTGGCGCTGATCCTGCGTCCCTGGCGACTGCTCGCCAGTGGCGCGCTGGTCTCGCCGTTGTTGGGCACGCTGGCGATCTTGCCGTGGGCTTGGGCGCTGCCGCGCCTGCACGACATGCCGCTGCAATTGCAGCTCTCGGGGGCCTGCGCGGTAACGCTGATGCTCGGCTGGCCGCTCGCCGTGCCCGTGCTGGTCGTGGTGGCCGCGTTGTCAGCCCTGATCGCTCCCGCCGGCTGGGATGTGCTGACCGGCCAGGTGGTCTGGGAGGGCGTGGTGCCCGCCACGCTGGCGCTGGCCTTCGGCTACCTGCTGCGCCGCTGGGTCGGCGCACACATGTTTGTCTACATTCTGGGCCGCGCCTTTGTCGGCACCGCGCTGTGCACGTTCGCGGCGGCCAGCCTGTCACAGCTGGCGGGCCATGAACTGCTGCACGTGGGCACCGGCCTGTCGCTGGTCGCACTCTGGCTGATGGCCTGGGGCGACGCCTTCATGACCGGCATGTTGGCAGCGATCTTCGTCGCGTTCCGGCCGCAATGGCTGGCCACGTGGTCGGACAAGCTCTATCTGAATAAATAACCCTGCCTGACCGATGGTTGATGCACGTCAGATCGATCCGCACCCCTGTCCGTGATAGTGGCATTCAGGATTGCCGCAAGGCGTCCGGCTTCCAACTCTGCAAGGACTGTCATCATGAAATTGTTCACCGACCTCGTTTCCACCGACTACGGCCTGATGAGTCTCGCGGTCATCACGTTCACGCTGGGCATGGCCGTCTGGTTCCGCGCTTTCTTCAAACGCAAGATGAACGAAGACGCCAAGCGCGCCGGCCTTTGACGCTGGAGCGGGTCGCCCGCCACAGTGGCTGCGCGGACGGGGCCAAAATGACGATGCCGCCCATGACCATGCCATCCGCATCCGACCCCCACGACCTGCAGCGCTTCGTTGGCGCGCAGGATCCCGTTTATGCGCGCGTCTGCGTCGAACTGGACGCCGGCGCCAAGACCAGCCACTGGATGTGGTTCATCTTCCCGCAGCTCAGGGCGCTGGGCCGCAGCGGCACGGCCATGCACTACGGCATCGCCGACGCGGCGGAGGCCCTCGCCTACTGGCGGCACCCGGTGCTCGGCGCGCGGCTCAAGGCCTGCTGCGACAAAATTCTGGCTGTGCAGGGCAAGACCGCGTTGCAGATTTTCGGCCCCATCGACGAACTCAAGCTGCGGTCCTGCGTGACGCTTTTCGCCCATGTCGCGCCCGAGGAAGCGGTCTTCCGGCAGGTGCTGGAGCGGTATTTCAGCGGTGAAGCGGACAGAAAAACCGTTGAGCTTCTGGCCGCGTGAAATCTGTCACGTTCTTCACCCTTGACTGGGCAAGGGCCCGTGCCGCGCCTGCCCGCGCAGTGCCCGGTGCGCCGGACGCTCCAGGCAGTGCTTGAGCCATTCGCTCGTCACCGGGTAGCCGGCCATCAGCGCTCGCGCCGGCCGTGCCCAGGCCAGCACGCTGGCGACGCAGATGTCCGCCACCGTGAAGCGGTCCGCGGCGATATGGGCCTGGCCCTGCGCGCGCTGGCGTTGCAGGTGCTGCTCCAGCACGCGCAGCGGCACATGCAGGCGGCGCTCGGCGGCATCGGCCAGGTCGTGTTTGCGCTGCGCAGGCGGCATGGCCACGCGGTGCATGAGCACGGTGAGCGCGTCTTTCTCCACCTCGGTCACGGTCCAGTAACTCCAGCGTAGCGCCTCGGCGTCTTCGCGCGGGGTGGCCGGTGTCACGCCCCTGCCGTCGGCCGGGCCGTGGTGGCGTGCCAGGTAGAGCGCGCAGGCCATGCTTTCCCAGACCACCACCTCGCCGTCGGGCCGGTGGTCCACCACCACCGGAATGTGGCCATTGGGATTGATCGCCAGGAATTCCGGCGTGCGGGTCGCGCCGCCCCGGTACGGGGTGAGGACGTGCTCGAAATCAAGGCCCAGTTCGAGGGCCACCCACAGCGGCCGCACGGCGCGGGACGCGGCGATGCCGTAAAGGGTCAGGCTCATGGACGGCTTGTCGGGTAAATGGACAGGGTCAATCGCGCAGCAAGTCGCACAGACTCCGCAATTCGGCCACGGTCACATGCGGCGTGTGCGACACAGGCTCCCAGGCGTGGCCGTCCCGGTTGACCCAGGCCATCTGCATGCCAGCGTTGAGTGCACCGACGCCGTCCAGGTGAACGTCGTCGCCAATGTGCAGCACCTCGCCCGGCGCCACGCCCGCGGCCCGCGCGCCGACATGGAACATGCGCGGGTCCGGCTTGCCCACGCCCAGCGTTCGCGAGCTGAACGCCGCGCAAAAGTGCCGGCCGATGCCGACGCGTTGCACGTCGGCATTGCCGTTGGACAGCGCCACCACGGGGAACCGGCTGCTCAGAAATTCCAGCGCGGGCAAGGCGTCTTCAAAAAACTGCACGCGCTGGCGTTCGGCGAAAAAGACCTCGAACGCCGGTTCGGCCAGCGCCGGATCGTCGCCCGCGCGTGTCAGCAGCAGGCGGATCGATTCACGGCGCAGCGCGGTCATGTCGTGCGCCAGATCGGGTCGTTGCGCACTCATCTGCAGGCGCACCTCGCGCAGCGCACCGGGGGCGGCATGCATGGCGGCCGCGGCCGGCGCGTGCTGCGCGAGCCAGGCCTGCAGCGCAGCCTCGGCCCGCGCGATCGTCGGCCAGATCGGCCAGAGGGTGTCGTCCAGGTCCAGGGTGATGGCGCGGATGCGGGGGATGTCGAGCATGGGCATGAGGTCAAAACGCGCGGCCTGCGCGGTCAAAATCGCTTGCGGGAGAATACCGCATGCCCTTTCAAAAAGAACCCTCCTTTCAGCATGGCCAGCCGGCCAAGACCGCTGTATTGCTGTGCAACCTGGGCACCCCCGATGAACCCACGGCGCCCGCCCTGCGCCGGTACCTGGCCGAGTTCCTAGGCGACCACCGCGTCGTGGAGATTCCCAAGCCCGTCT